>NZ_JBNFOL010000010.1:0-119343 GCF_057364765.1 Brevibacterium sp. LAARM3_SD1
CGCGAACCCCTGGTTCCTCACCTGCACTTCGATTCCTGGTCGATCACGTGATTCCTCCGCCTCGAAAACGCCGTGGATCGACCCAACAATCCACCGAGGCGGCGCACCCACTCAGCAGCCCTCGCATAGGCTGATGGGATGACTGAGCTGACGTATCCCGATATCGAAGCCGCCGGCGCACGGGTCAAGGGGAAGGTGCGCCCGGTGACCGTGGCCCCGGCCGACGAGGGCGGCCTTCACTTCGCCCTCGAGTTCATGCAGCACACCGGCACCTTCAAGGCCCGCGGTGCGCAGAACTTCATCCAGGCGCACCTTGCGGAGGGCACCTTCCCCGAGGCGGGAGTGACGATCGCGTCGGGCGGCAACGCCGGTCTCGCCTGCGCGTGGGCTGCCCGTGCAGCGCAGGTCCCAGCGACCGTGTTCCTGCCGACCACGGCCCCGAGTGTGAAGGTCGAACGGCTGCGTTCCTATGGTGCGCAAGTGGAGTTGGTCGGGTCCGAATTCGCCGAGGCGGCTGCGGCCTGCCAGGAATTCGTCGACTCATCGGGGGCGTTGGCCTCGCACGCCTACGACCATCCGCTCATCGCGGCCGGTGCAGGCACGCTGATGACCGAGATCCTGGCGCAAGTGCCCGACCTCGACACGGTCGTCGTCTCCGTCGGAGGCGGCGGACTGTTCGCCGGAGTCGCGACGGCCGCGACTCATCACGGAGTACGGACGGTGGCGGTCGAGCCGGAGAACTGTCGGGCGCTGAATGCAGCAGTGGAAGCGGGCGAGCCGGTCGACGTCACGGTCGATTCGGTGGCGTCGGATTCGCTCGGTGCTCGTCGTGCCACACCGCTGGCACTGGACGCGGCACGGTCGGATCTGGTCACCTCGGCGCTGGTCAGCGACGATGCGATCATCGCAGCGCGGCAGCACCTGTGGGACGAACACCGGCTGGCGGTCGAGCATGCCGCGGCCACTGCCCTGGCGGGAGTCAGCGGTTCGGGTGCCGGCAAGAGGGCCGGCGGCTATGTCACGGCTGAGGGGGAAAAGGTCTGTGTCGTCCTCTGCGGGGCGAACACGAGCCTCGGCGATCTCTGAGGCGCAGTCAGCGCGTTCGGTCGCGGTCCTTGGACTTCAGCGAGGCCTTGATGAGGCCGAAGATCGCGAGCGCCACGACGACGGTGATGATGGCCTTGACGAGGAACCAGGCAATGGAGAACGCGACGTTGACCACCCACCACGCGATGATGATGGCGATGATCGCGCCGACGATGCTCCACACGGTACTCATCTTCATGCTTCAAGCCTAGGCCCGAGCGCACCGCCGTGCAATGCGCGCGCTGATCGTTCCAGACGATCCTCAGCACTGACGCAGCTCGTCAGCCAAGCATTGCGTCGGACCGAACCGCGCGGGCGGACCAGCGGCGGTCGGCGAAGCCCACGTCGATCGGATGGTCGAAGGCCGCGGAGACCTGTTCCGAGGTGAGCACCTCGGCGATGGGACCTGCGGCGGTCAGCCGACCGTCGGCGATGAGCGCGGCGTGGGTCGTGGTCTCGGGGATCTCCTCGAGATGGTGGGTGACCAACAGCGTCGACAGTTCCGGCGAGCGCAGCGACAGAGAGTCGATGGTCTCGAGCAGCTGTTCGCGGGCGGCCACGTCGAGGCCGGTGGTCGGCTCGTCGAAAAGCAGCAGCTGAGGATCGGCGATGAGCGACCTGGCGACGAGCGCACGTCCGCGCTCCCCCTGTGACAGCACCTTCCACCCTGCGTCGGCACGGGGCTCCCGCCCCACCTCGGCGATCTGAGCATCGGCTTTGACGACATCCTCGGGTGAGGGTTCCCACCGCATGGGAAGTTCGACGGTGCCGGTCAGTCCGGTGAGGACGACCTCGCGGACGGTGAGGTTCGAGCGCAGGGGATGCCGCGGGTTGACGTGTCCGATGAGGCGGCGCAGCGCGGCGAGCTCGACCCGGCCCATGCGTGATCCGAGGATATCGACGGTGCCCGAGGTCGGGAACACCTGCGCCGAGGCGAAGCTCAGCAGGGTCGACTTTCCCGCCCCGTTCGGCCCGATGAGCACCCAGTGCTCGCCGGCGTCGATGCGCAGGTCGATGCCGTGGAGGATCTGTGTCTGCCCCCGCCGGAACGTCACATCGACGATATCGAGGACGGTCCCTGCCACGTCTCACTCACCCCTTAAGATCGACGGCCCACCGTCCGGTGGGGCCGATCCGAGTCTAGGCCTCCCCTCGCCGAGGCGGCTGCCGGGTCGAGAGACCGACGTTCCGCATCGTGGATCTGAGTTCGGCGAAAGTGGATTCGCCGAAACCGAGCGGCACCGCTTCGTTCGCGACCGTCAGGCCGGATGCCCCAATGGCATCAGCGCAAGGATCGTGTGAGAATCCGGCAGCCAACTGTGCGCTGAAGAATCCACGCCGACTAGTCCACCCAGCACAACGGTCCCGAGTCCCTTCTCAGCAACATAGAGCTGGACGGTCTGCGCGATGAGGCCCGTTTCCAGCCAGCTGAACCCCTCCCCTCTGTGAGGTCCCTGCTCGGCGAAATGCCCATTGGCTGCCTCGAGGTCGGCAGCATCGACGGACTTCTGCCGATACGACTTCGTCGATCGCCGCTGCCGCAGAAGTGAAGCGATGCCGGCACTCTCGTCCTCGCGCACGCTCCTGTCATCCGCTCCGCCTGCACCGTTCATGGCTCTAACTCCAGCGGGGAGCCTTGCCGATGCCGACGCCATTCTGCGCAACTCAGCGCGGCCCGCCAGTTCAGCACAGCTTCAGCTCAGCGCGTCCTCCGGTGCGGAGATCTCGCGGCGGAGGATCTTGCCGGTCGGGCCCTTGGGCAGTTCGTCGACGATCCACACGTTGCGGGGGTACTTGTACGCGGCGACGCGGTCCTTCGCGAACTCCCGCAGCGCCTCGGCGTCGATGCTGCTGCCGGCCTTGAGGGCGACGGCGGCACCGATCTCCTCACCGAGGTCGTCGTTCGCGATGCCGACCACGGCCGCCTCGGCGACGGCTTCGTGCTCGTAGAGCGCTTCCTCGACCTCACGCGGGTAGACGTTGAAGCCGCCGCGGATGATCAGGTCCTTCTTCCGGTCGACGATCGTGAAGTAGCCGTCGGCGTCCTGCTGGGCGAGGTCGCCGGAGTGGAACCAGCCGTCGCGGATGGCCTCCCGAGTCGCCTCCGGTCGCCCCCAGTATCCCTTCATGACGGGCTCGCCCTTGATCGCGATCTCGCCGATCTCGCCGACGGGAACGTCATTGTCGTCATCGTCGACGAGCTTCATCTCGACGCCGCGCACGGGGACGCCGATGGTGCCGGTCTTGCGTTCCATTCCCGGCTGGTTGAAGCACGCCACGGGTGAGGTCTCGGACAGCCCGTAGCCTTCGAGGATGATGCAGTCGAAGGCGGATTCGAAGTTCTTCATCACTTCGACGGGCATCGCCGATCCGCCGGATATGCACGAGCGCAGGCTGGACACGTCGAAGTTCTCCCGCCCTTCGGCGTTGAGCATGCGCGCATACATCGTCGGCACACCGATGAAGATGCTGACTTGCGCCCCCTGGATGGTCTCGAGGGCCTCGATCGGGTCGAAGCGGGGGACGAGGGCGAGGCAGGATCCGCTGAGCACAGAGGCATTGAGTCCGCAGGTCAGGCCGAAGCAGTGGAACAGCGGCAGGCAGCCCATGACCATATCGTCCTCGGTGAGGTGGGTGAGGGTCTCGGCGGTCACGGCCGCGTTGCTCATCATGTTGAAGTGCGTGAGTTCCGCACCCTTCGGCTGCCCGGTGGTGCCCGAGGTGTAGAGGAGGACGACGGTGTCGTCGTCGGCTCGGGACACCACTTCGGTCGTCGGATCGAAGGCGGAGAGCTGATCGGCGAAGTCGGCGGGGTCGACGCGAACGCATTCGATGCCGACCGCTGCTGCGGCCTTCCCGGCCTCGCCGGCCATGTCCTTCCAGGCGAAGACGAGCGCGGCCCCGGAGTCCTCGAGGTAGTACTGCACCTCGCGGTCCTTGAGCATCGGGTTCATCGGCACGACGATCGCACCGACGGACAGTGCACCGTAGAAGAGGACGGGGAACTCGAGGACGTTGGGCAGGACGAGTCCGACGCGGTCGCCGGGCCCGATTCCCCTGTCCCTGAGCATCGTCGACACCCGCTGCGCCCGATCCTGCAGCTGCGCATACGTCAGCACGGAATCGCCGAGGCGGACGGCAGGTCGATCTGCGTGCCGGCTCGCGGTGGCGGTGAGATTGTCGGCGAGGTTCGTCATAGCTTCCTCCAGGCTTGATTCGTTCGTCATTGATCGGCTCGGTGCTGGCGCTGGAACCACCACAGGTTGTAAGCCCCAGCACAGGAGAAGAGTCGACTGACCGGTCGGGTTCGACTCCCGTCGTCCGGCTCTATGGTGCCCACTCTGCCGCTGCCGACGGCTGCAGACAACGGGATGCACAACAGAATCACGAGCCATCGATTGTGGGCGGACGACAAGGATGCCCGTATGCTTCTGCCATGGTCGCCAATCCACTCGTCCTGCGCATCGTCGACCGTGTCCGAGCGACGCTACCGGCCACGGTCCAACGGTCGGTCAGCCGCACCTGGCGCGAAGTGCCCGCATACCCGGCCAGCCCGGACAAGAACCTCGCCGAGGATCTCACCGCACACACGTTCACCGTCTTCGAAGCCGCGCTCACCCCTTTGGAAGAGGGACGCCGCGCCACCGCCGAGGACTTCCCGATCACCGCCTCCCAAGCCCGGCGGCGACTGCGGCAGGGAGTGACCCTGCCGGACTTCCTCACCGGATTCCGGATCGGTCAGGAAACCCTGTGGGAGGCGATCGTCGATGCCTCGAATTCCGAGCGGGAGACCCGCGACGAGGCTCTGCACATCGTCATCCACGTCATGAGCGTCATCGAGGTCGGCAGCTCCGTCGGGGCCGTCGCCTACCTCCAGACCCAGCAGCTCGACATGGCCGAGGGCGACCGGGTCCGCCGTGAACTCATGGACGATCTGCTGTCCGGTCGACGCCTGGCGCCGGGGCCCAGTGCCGACCTCGCCGAGGTGTCCGACCTCCGCCCGGATTCACGCGTGCTCGTCGCCACGGCCACCTCGCGGGCTCCGCTGAGTGATGATCGCGGGCTGCGTGAGGTCGTCACGGCGCTGCGTTCGGTCTTCGACGTCGGCCGTCGCGGCATCGCCGTGGTCCTCCAGGATCAGATCGTCGGCATCACCCCGGTGACCTCCGACGGTTCGGCCACCCTGGCCGATCTCGAACGGGTCCACCGGGATCTGTCCCGCCACGGAACCGACCTGTGTGTGGGCACTTCCACCGTCCACGAAGGCCTGGAACACGTGCCCGAGGCGTACCGCGAGGCCGTGCTCGCCAGGGAGAGTCTCAACGGTGTGCCGGGAGTGAGGTCGCTGTATGCCCTCACTCCGCTCGACTACCTCGTCACCCTCGACGACGAGGTCGCCCACCGCCTCATCCGCCCCGAACTGCGCCGCTTCGTCGAGGACGATCTCGTCGCCGGCGGTGTCCTCATCGAAACGCTGCTCGAATACGCGGCTTGTGACCTCAACGCCAAACTCGCCGCCGAGCACCTCCATGTCCACGTGAACACCGCGTACTACCGACTCGACACCGCAGCCGACCGCACCGGCCGCAACGTCCGCAGCTTCACCGACCTGCAGGAGACGATCATCGCCATCCGCATGCTCACCGCACGCGGAGACATTCCCGTTTCGGGGTGAACGATCCCCGCACCGAGGCGACCCTTCGTCGGTCAGTTCAGCTGAGTCTGCGGCCGGTGCAGGTTCAGACCCGGGCCATAATGGAGGCATGCATGATGCCGCCGATTCGAATGAGGACCTCCGCGAGGAGTACCGCATCAAGATGCGCGGTCGGCTTCTGCGCCGGTCCGCGTCCTTCAATGTCGCCCACGCCGTCGACAGCCTC
Organism: Brevibacterium sp. LAARM3_SD1; assembly: GCF_057364765.1. NCBI lineage: Bacteria > Bacillati > Actinomycetota > Actinomycetes > Micrococcales > Brevibacteriaceae > Brevibacterium > Brevibacterium sp. LAARM3_SD1. The sequence continues at coordinate 5,967 of NZ_JBNFOL010000010.1, forward strand.
GAACCCGGTACCGGCGCACAGAGCATCCAACGCGCGCTGACTCTGCTCAACCTCGTCGGCCTCATCGCCGGTGAGAGGCGCGAGGGTGCGAGCCTGTCCGAGCTCGCGTCGATCAGCGGCCGCCCGAAGGCCAGCGTCCACCGCATGCTCCAGGCGCTCATCGCCATGGGCTACGTCGAACGCCTCGAAGAGGGCGGGTACCGCCTCGGCGTGCAGTCGCAGATCCTCGGTCAGCTGGCCCAGAAATCGGTGGACCCCCTGGTCACGGAGTCCGAGTCGAGTCTGATGCGCTTGGCCGAACTCAGTCAGGACACCGTCTTCCTTACCCTGCGCACGGGCAGCTATTCGATCTGCGCCCGCCGCGAGGAGGGCTTCGGTGAGATCTTCAACAACGCCCTGTCCGTGGGCGACCGACACCCCTTGGGCATCGGGGCCGGATCGCTGGCGATCCTCTCCGAGCTCTCCCCCGCCGAGGTGGACGCCCAGTTCGAGGCCAACGCCGAGATCCTCGCCGAGAGGTATCCGAAGGTCTCCGTTCCGCACCTGCGCGACATCATCGATCAGGCCCGCATCGACGGCTTCGTCCACAATCCGGGGCTCTTCGCCAAGGGGTCGTGGGCGGTGGCAGTGCCGCTGCGCATCCGCGGTTCCCGCCCACGTGCGGCTCTGTCGATCGCCTCGATCGCCGACCGTGTCACCGGCTCCCGAGTCGAACGTCTCGTCGCTCTGCTGCGCCGTGAGTCGAAGGCCATCGCCGAGGCGCTCAGTTCGCAGTCCGACCTCACCCCGGACTCCGGCGACCTCTGAGCCGCCCCTCAGCGCCGGCGCAGGAGGCGGACTCCGGTAGCGTGATGGGCATGCCGGAGCCTCCTGATTCCACGACCGTGTCCCTGCCGATCACCGAACTGCGCGACCTGTGCATCGCTGCGATCACCGCGGCCGGCGGGTCGACCGCACTGGCGCAGTCCCTGGCCAAGGCGACCGTAGCCGCCGAACGTCGAGGCAAGACCGCCGTCGGCACGGCGCACCTCTTCGACTACCTCGATGGGCTCGAAGCCGGCCGCATCAACGGGCAGGCACGGCCGAAGGTTACGAACCGCCTACCCGCAGCACACCACGTCGACGCCGACCGCGGCACTGCGCAGCTCGCGTTCGACGCAGTTGTCGATGACTTCGCCTCGTCTGCCGCGAACCTCGGCACCTCGGTCCTCAACATCTCCAATGCCTTCACTGCCGGCGAACTCGGCTATTACACGACACGGCTTGCCGAGCGAGGCCTGGTGGCGCTGGCAGGGGCCAACTCACCGGCGCTGATGTCGCTGTTCAGCTCACCGGGCTCGGCGACCGGAACGAACCCCTTCTCTTTCGCCGTTCCCCATGCCGACGGCCCGCGCATGTTCGATCAGGCGACCAGTGCGACCGCCTGGGTCAACGTCCGCGACGCCGCCGATCGGTCAGAGACGATCCCCGACGGATGGGCGCTCGCACCCGACGGGGCGGCCACGAACAATGCCGAGGCCGCCCTCGCCGGTTCCCTGCTGCCATTCGGCGGGGTCAAGGGCAGCAATGTCGCGCTCATGATCGAACTCCTCGCCGTCCACGGCGGGGGCCGCTTCTCCGTCGACGCACCCGCCTTCGACTCGGGACAGGAGAACCCGGGCACGGGACTGTTCGTCATCGCGATCGCGGCAGACGCCTTCGACCCTGGCTATTCGGAGCGGGTCGCCGAGCACCTCGATCGTCTGCACTCGCAGTTCGGCGTCGATTTCGGTCGCAAACGCAGCCTCGACGTCGTCGAACTGCCCCGCGAGCTCCATTCAGCTCTCCTCAGCCGCGGCTGAGGCGTCACACCTTCCCAGAACTCGGCTGAGCGGATTCCGAACTAGACGGCGGCTTGATCTCCCAGTCCCGCACGAATACGACGGACGGCGTCGTCGAAGGACTCCGCGGTCACCTCGGCGGCTGCTGCGGGGTCTCCCGCGTCGACGGCGTCCATGAGTCGGCGCTGATGTTTGAGCAGCGGCACCGTGTCCGCAGCGGCGATCTCGAGCCTCGCTCCGACGAGCTTGTAGGCCCGGCAGCGCAGCCACAGAGCCCGGATCGTCTCGACGAGGACGGGATTGCCCGAGGCGGAATAGATCGTCGCAAGCAGCTCTTCGTCGTGGTCGAGGTACTTCGAGGCATCGCCGGAGTCGAGAGCCGCCTCCATCGCCGCGAATTCCTCATCCAATCGTGCCCGGCCCACCTCATCGAGCTTCTGAGCACCCTGGACCGTCGCCTCGACCTCGAGGATGCGACGCACGGAGTAGATCTGCAGCAGCTCCTCGGCGGTGAAGGTCTTGACCACCGCTCCACGGTGCGGGCTGGTCTCGACGAGCCCGACCGCCTCGAGCCGGGCCAGCGACTCCCGCACGGGCATGACGCTCGTGCCGAGGGACGCCGCGAGCTGACGGATCCGCAGTCGGTCCCCGCTGCGATATTCGCCTGAGAGAATGCTCGCCTGCAGCGCTTCGAACACCTGGTCGCCGATGCGCGGACCGATCTCGGACTGGATCTCACTCATAATCGACAGTCTATCCACGCCGAGGCGGCATGCAGTGAGTTCATGGCCTCCGTCCAACTCAGCTGCAAATCGCCGACCGCTCAGCGCAGGACGATGGTCCTCTTGCCCGAGAGGAACACGCGGCCGTCGCAGTGCCACTTCACGGCATTGGACAGGGCCTTGCATTCGGCATCGCGGCCGGCGGCCACGAGGTCCTCGGGGGTGAAGGCGTGGTCGACCTCGACGAGCTGCTGGGCGATGATCGGACCTTCGTCGAGTTCGCTGTTGACGAAGTGCGCGGTCGCCCCGACGGTCTTCACCCCGCGCTCCCACGCCTGGTGGTAGGGCTTCGCCCCCTTGAACGACGGCAGGAACGAGTGGTGGATGTTGATGGCCCGTCCGGTGAGTTCGCGGGCGAGGTCGTCGGACAGGATCTGCATATAGCGGGCGAGCACCACGAGGTCGACCTCGAAGCGGTCGACGAGTTCGAGCAGCTTCGCCTCGGCCTCGGGCTTCGTCTCCTTCGTCACGGGGATCCGGAAGAAGGGAATGTGGTGCCATTCGACGAGCTCACGGTGATCGGGGTGGTTCGACACGACGGCGGCGATCTCGATCGGCAGCTCGCCGACCCGGGCGCGGAAGAGCAGGTCGTTGAGGCAATGCTCGAACTTCGAGACCATGATGAGCACCCGCCGCTTCTCCCCCTGCGGCCACAGCTGCCAGGTCGCGCCGAACTCCTCACCGATCGCTTCGAAGTCGGTCCGCAGAGCCTCGACACCATTGCCGGGCTCGTCGGAGACGCTGAAGTCGATGCGCAGGAACAGCTGCTGGGTCGACTGGTCATCGAACTGTTTGAGTTCCTTGATGTCTCCGCCGTGGGTGAGCAGGGCACCGGTCACGGCATGGGTGATTCCGGGGCGCTCGGCGCATTCGAGGGTGAAGATGTAATCCTGCATGTCCGTGTCCTTCTGTCCGTGGGGCAAGGCCTGTGTGGTGCAAGGTCGGGATGGTGCTCAGCATTCGACGACGTTGACGGCGAGTCCGCCGCGCGATGTCTCCTTGTACTTCGATTTCATATCGGCTCCAGTCTGCCGCATGGTCTCGATCGCCTGATCGAGACTCACCCGGTGGGAGCCGTCGCCGTGCATGGCCAGCCGGGCCGCGTTGATCGCCTTCACCGAGGCGATGGCGTTGCGTTCGATGCACGGCACCTGCACGAGCCCGCCGACGGGATCGCAGGTCAGCCCGAGGTTGTGTTCGAGCCCGATCTCGGCGGCGTTCTCCACCTGCTCGGGACTTCCGCCGAGCACGGCGCACAGTCCTGCGGCAGCCATCGCACAGGCCGATCCGACCTCCCCCTGGCAGCCCACCTCGGCGCCGGAGATCGACGCATTGCGTTTGAAGAGGATCCCAATCGCCCCGGCCGTGAGCAGGAATTGCACGACGGCATCGTCGGCAGCACTCGCACCAGCGGCGGTGCCTGCTCCGTCACCGGAGCTCGCATCCCCGCCAGCCGTCCCGTCGCCGGTGACGAACCGGTCCATGTAATGGAGCACCGCGGGAATGATGCCCGCGGCCCCGTTCGTCGGGGCAGTGACGATCCGCCCGCCCGAGGCGTTCTCCTCGTTGACGGCCAAGGCATAGAGGTTGACCCACTCAAGGGCATCGAGCGAACCCGATGCCCGGTAGTCCGCGTCCTCGAGCTTCGCCCGCAGTTCGGGGGCGCGCCTGCGGACCTTGAGCCCGCCGGGCAGCGTCGTCTCCTCCCGCGTGCACCCGTTGTGCACGCATTCGCGCATCACCGCCCAGATCGCCAAAAGCTTCTCCCGCAGCTGCTCATCATTGCGAGTCACGCGTTCGTTGACGGCCATGAGCTCGGCGATGCTCAGCCCATGCTCGCGGCAGCGGGCGAGGAGTTCATCGGCCGTGGCGAAATCAATCGTCCGACCGACTTCCTGCCCGGCCTGTTCAGACGCCTCGATCGTCTCCGCAGCGTCCTTCTCGGCCGCGAGCTCCTCGGCGGTGACGACGAATCCCCCACCGACCGAGTAGTACTCGCGCTCGATGACCTCATCATCGACCTCGGCGCGGATGAGCATCCCATTGGGATGGCCAGGAAGATTCTTCCGCATGTGCAGGACGAGATCCGTCTCCGGTTCGAATGCGATGACGAGACGCCCGCCGAGGTGGAGCTTGCGTTGGGTCTTCACCTCGGCGACCAGCGGACCCACCTGGTCGGGGTCGAGCGTTTCGGGATCGAAACCGCTCAGACCTACGAGCACCGCCGAATCCGAACCGTGCCCGATGCCGGTCGCGGCCAGCGAACCATAGAGTCCGACCCGGACCCGACGCACCCGGTGCAGGAGACCTTGCCCCTCGAGTTCGTCGACGAATCGCAAGGCTGCACGCATCGGCCCCACCGTGTGTGAGGAGGAGGGGCCGATGCCGATCGAGAACAGATCGAGGACCCCGAGGCTCATCAGCCGACGTCCTCTTCACGCGCCGAGGCTCCGCTGGCATCGACGCTGTCGAGGAACTCCGCCATTCCATCGAGCAGCCAACGGACCGTGAAGTCCGCGAAGCTTGCCCGCGGGTAGACGCGGTAGGTGTCCTCATCGCTGTGGTGGAGGATGACCGGCACGGGACCCAGCGCCGTGACGATCGCGGATCCGATGCCGAAGGCGCGAGGGTGGAGATCGGCGCGGCAGCTCTTCTCGAGCACCTCGCGGGCCTTCTCACCGGTGAGTTCGAGGATCGTCCGGTTGGCCGAGAGATCGACGGCCTGTCCGGGCAGTCCCTCGAGTCCTGCCTCGGCGACGATCGTCTCTCCCGGCTGCTGCTCGCGGGAGACATCGACGGCGAGGAACTCGTCGGGGCTCAGCCACAGCACGTGCTGAGCCGCCGGATCACCGGTGACTTCACCGACGCCGCGGGGCAGGCGCAGGCCGAACGTGTCCTCGAGCGACTTCCATGATGCGGAATCCGGCTGTGCCCGCAGGCCGATCTGCACGGTGAAGGGCAGTTCGCGCAAGCCCACGCTGCGGCCGCCCGCCGCGCTCGCCTCGGACATCAGCCCGGCCAGGTGCGCGGCCGGAGAGACCCGCAGATCATCGAGTCCGCTCGACCCGGTGCCCGCGGTGCCGGCCTCTGCCGTGGCAGTCGCGGCGGACGGGGACTGTGCCGTCGAAGGGGTGGAATAGGTAGTGTCAGCCATCGCGGCGGTTTCCTTCCGGATCGTAGAAGACGGGAGAGGTGATCTCGACGTCGACGAGGGTGTCGCCGAAGGGGGACTTGACGATCTCACCTTCGCGGTTGCGGCCGTTCTCGACGAGCGCGAGTCCGAACGGCCGGTCGAGGCTCGGCGAGATATAGGACGAGGTGACGTGGCCGATCATCGGCACCGGTCCGGCCTCCGGTGTGACCGGGGTGCCCGAGGTGATGAGCTGGGCGCCTTCGGCGAGGCGGGTCGTGCCGTCGACGGGCAGCACCCCGACGAGGTGCTTGCGGTCCTCCCGTGACGTGTCGGCCCGGGAGTAGGAGCGTTTGCCGATGAAGTCCTTGACCTTCGACACGATCCATTCCATGCCCGCGTCCTGCGGGGTGACGGTGCCGTCGGTATCCTGTCCGACGATGATGAAGCCCTTCTCGGCACGCAGCACGTGCATGACCTCGGTGCCGTACGGGGTGATGTCGAATTCGGCACCCGCCTCGGCGACGGCTTCCCAGACGGTCAGCCCGTAGAACGTGTCGACGTTGATCTCGAAGGCGAGCTCACCGGAGAACGAGATCCGGCAGATCCGGGCCGGGATGCCGTTCGCCAGCGTGGTCTCGCGGAAGCCCATGAACTCGAAGGCGTCGTTGGAAACGTCGAGGTTCGGGGCGACCTTCGCGATGACGTCGCGCGACCGGGGGCCGGCCACGGCGACGGTCGACCACTGTTCGGTCACCGAGGTGAAGACGACGTCGAGGTCCGGCCATTCGGTCTGATGCCATTCCTCGAGCCATTCGAGGACGGTCGCCGCTCCGCCGGTGGTCGTCGTCATGTAGTAGCGGTCCTCGGCCACGCGCAGGGTCACCCCGTCGTCGAAGATCATGCCGTCGGGCTTGCACATCAGCCCGTAGCGACCCTTGCCGACCTTGAGCTTCTTGAAGCCGTTCGTGTAGATCCGGCCGAGGAACTCTCCGGCGTCCTTCCCGCGGATCTCGATCTTGCCGAGCGTCGAGGCGTCCTGGAATCCGACGGATTCGCGCACGGCCTTGCCCTCGCGCAGCACCGCCGCGTCCATGTCCTCGCCCGGCTTCGGGTAGTACCAGGGCCGTTTCCACTGCCCGACGTCTTCGAACTCGGCGCCGTGGGCGACGTGCCAGGGGTGGATCGAGGTGACCCTGGCTGGGTCGAAGAGTTCGCCCTTGCGTCGTCCGGCCAGTGCCGCGAAGGGCACCGGTGCGAAGGGGGCGCGGAAGGTCGTGTGCCCGACCTGGCCGAGGTCGTCGGCCTCCCCCAGCACCGAGGCGATCGCGCCGATGGCGTTGACCGCTGAGGTCTTGCCCTGATCGTTCGCCGTCGAGATCGAGGTGTAGCGCTTGATGTGCTCGACCGAGCGCATGCCTGCGCCCATCGCCCGCTGCACGTCGGCGACGGTCTGGTCACGCTGGAAATCGATGAAGTGAGTGCTCAGGTTCTGGTGATCGTCCTGCGCCGAGGTGACCAGCCACAATGGGCGCGCCGGGGCATACGCCATCGCCGAGGCGGCAGGGACGGTGAGCGCGGCCGGGAAGCCGGTGCGGTTCGCCGCCTGGTTCCCCGCCTCGGCGCCCTGCCGCAGAGCCGCTTCGAGCGAGTAGTCCCCGGTCACGGATCCGACCGTGAACTGGTCACGCACGGGCGTCGTCGGCACGAAGGCCGCAATGTCGACGTTCCAGTGGATCGCGCCCTTGCGCTGACCGTGCAGATGGATGACCGGTGAGTGGCCGCCGGATACGGCGAGCAGATCGACGGCGATCTCCTCACCCTCAGCAGCCGCGACGCCGTCATCGTCGAGCGCTGCGACGGTGATCGCACTGACCCGACCGGCCGGTCCCTCACCGGCGGTGCCGGTGACGGCGGAGTCGAGGATGAGCCGGGTGCCCGTGGCTGCGGTGACGGATTCGGCGATCGCCGAGGCGGTCGGACGGGAGTCGATGACCGCGGGGACGGTGATGCCTGCCGCATGGAGGTCGGTGACGAGATCGTAGGCGGAGTCGTTCGTCGTCGCCACGGCCACGTTCTGCCCGGCGGCCACACCGTAGCGGCCGAGGTAGGTGCGCACGGCCGAGGCGAGCATGATGCCGGGGCGGTCGTTGTCGGCGAAGACGATCGGGCGGTCGTGGGTGCCGGTGGCGAGCACGACCTGACCGGCGCGGACATGCCAGACCTTCTGGCGCACTCCGCGGCCATCGGCCGCGGCGACGGCGTCGGTGCGGTCTTCGAGGGCGACGAAGTAGTTCGAGTCGTAGCTGCCGAAGACCGTGGTGTTCGGCACGTACATGAGCTCTTCATGCTCGGCGAATCCGGCGACGGTGGACTCGACCCACGCCAGGGCGTCGACGTCGTCGATCGTTTCGGCCGTGGCCGGTCCCGCGGCGAGCAGCGAGCCGCCGGGAATCGACTGGTCGTCGAGGAGCAGGGTACGGGCACCGGACTTGCCGGCCTCGCGTGCGGCGGCGAGTCCGGCGGGGCCGGCGCGACGATGAGGACGTCGGTGTGCACATGCTTGTGCTCGTAGGTCAGTTCGTCCTGGCCGGGGTCGAGGATGCCGAGTCCGGCGAGGTAGTCGGCCTCGAGCCCTTCGGCGATGGCGACGCGGGTGGCGGGCAGCATCGACTCGGAGACGTCTCCGGGGAACCGGGAGTGCACGCGCACGAGCGCATTGGACTCCTCGACGCCGGCACCGAGGATGCCGCGGGCACGTCCGAGGTAGGTCGAGTTGCCGCAGTCGATGCGGCCGGAGGCGATCAGCGCGCTGGCGATCGTGTCACCGGCGAAGCCCGAGTAGGTCGCTCCGTCGACGGTGAAGTCGATCGGGCGGGTGGTGTCGATGCCGGTGGCGGAGGGCAGACGAGAAGCGGAGTGCAGACGGGTGGTGTTCGTCATCGAACCTCTCCTTGTGTGTCGGGACGGGGCGAGCCGATCGGGTAGATCGCGGTGAAGTCGTAGGTGGCCGTGTCGCGGACGGCGTTGAACCACTTCCGGCAGCCGGCGCTGTGGCTCCACATCTCGGCGAAGGCACCGCGGCTGTTCTCACGGTAAAAGAGGTACTCGGCCCATTCCCTGTCGGTCAGGGCGTACGGGTCTTCGGGGTAGGCAACGTGGGCCTGTCCGCCGTAGTGGAATTCGGTTTCGTCGCGTGGCCCGCAGTTCGGGCAGTGGATGAGCAGCATGTCGGTGTCTCTTTCCTTCCGCTCAGTGGGCCACGGCTGCGGCGCCGTGTTCGTCGATGAGGTGACCGGTTTCGAAGCGGTCGAGGGCGAATGGGGCGTTGAGCGGGTGGGGTTCGTCGTTCGCGATGGTGTGGGCGTAGGTGAAGCCCGCCGCCGGGGTTCCCTTGAAGCCGCCGGTGCCCCAGCCACAGTTGGCGTAGAGTCCTTGGACTTCCGTCTTCGACACGATCGGTGAGGCGTCGAGGGTGACGTCGACGTTGCCGCCCCAGGTGCGCAGCACGTGGGCGCGGGCGAAGATCGGGAACAGCTCGACCGCGGCGGCCAGCTGCTCCTCGATGACGTGGAAGCCGCCTCGTTGACCGTAGCCGTTGTAGGAGTCGACGCCGGCGCCCATGACGAGTTCGCCTTTGTGCGCTTGGGAGACGTAGACGTGGACGTGGTTGGACATGACCACGGTCGGGTGCACGGGTTCGAAGAGTTCGGAGACCAGCGCCTGCAGCGGGTGGGTCTGGATCGGCAGGCGGATCCCGGCCATGTCGGCGAGCACCGAGGAGTCACCGGCCACGGCCAGGGCGACCTTCTCGGTGGCGATCGGTCCGCGGTTCGTCTGCACGCCGACGACCTGGTCGCCGATGCGTTCGATGCCGGTGACCTCGCAGTTCTGGATGATGTCGACGCCCATCTCGTCGGCCTTGCGGGCGAAAGCCCAGGCGACGTGGTCGTGCTTGGCGATGCCGGCGCGCGGCTGGTAGGTGCCGCCCATCACGGGGTAGCGGAGGTCGTCGCCGATGTTGATGATCGGGCAGACTTCCTTGACCTGTTTCGGATCGAGCCATTCGGCGTCGACACCGTTGAGCTTGTTCGCGTTCACCCGGCGCTGGGATTCACGCACGTCCTGGAGGGTGTGGGCGAGGTTGAGCACGCCGCGCTGGGAGAAGAGGAAGTCGTACTCGAGTTCTTCGGGCAGCTGTTCCCAGAGCTTGAGGGACTTCTCGTAGATCGCGGCGGATTCGTCCCACAGGTAGTTCGACCGGATGATCGTCGTGTTGCGGGCCATGTTGCCCCCGGCGAGCCAACCCCTCTCGAGAATGGCGATGTTCGTCATTCCGTGGTTCTTCGCCAGGTAGTAGGCGGTGGCGAGTCCGTGTCCGCCGCCGCCGACGATGACGGCTTCGTAGGACTTCTTCGGCTCCGGATTGCGCCACAGGAAGTCGGGGTGTTCGGGAAGCTGGTCAGCCATCAGCGTGCTCCGATCGCGGTGAGGGTGGGGTACAGGGGGTGGTCGTTCGCCAGTCGGGTGACGCGTTCGCCCAGTTCGGCGATGGTCTCCGGGCTCGCGCCGTTCTCGTCGGTGCCGGCCTTGAGCACCTCGGCGATGATGTCGGCGACCTCGGCGAATGCTTCGCTGCCGAATCCGCGACTGGCGAGCGCCGGGGTGCCGATCCGCAGACCGGAGGTGACCATCGGCGGTCGGGGGTCGTCGGGGACGGCGTTGCGGTTGACGGTGATGCCGATCTGGGCGAGCAGATCTTCGGCCTGGGCTCCGTCGAGGGTCGAGTTGCGCAGATCGACGAGCACGAGGTGGACGTCGGTGCCGCCGGTGAGGACGGAGATTCCGCGTTCGGCGACGTCGTCCTCGGTCAGGCGGCGGGCGAGTTCCGCTGCCCCGGCCAAGGTCCGCTTCTGCTTGTCGACGAAGGTGTCGGTGGCGGCCAGGCCGAAGGCCACGGCCTTGCCGGCGATGACGTGTTCGAGCGGTCCTCCCTGCTGACCGGGGAAGACGGCGGAGTTGATCTTCTTCGCGATGTCCGCGTCATTGGTGAGGATGATGCCGCCTCGGGGGCCGCCGAGGGTCTTGTGCGTCGTCGATGACACGACGTGGGCGTGCGGGACCGGTGAGGGGTGGAGGCCGGCGGCGACGAGTCCGGCGAAGTGAGCCATGTCGACCATGAGGTAGGCACCGACGGAGTCGGCGATGCGGCGGAATTCGGCGAAGTCGAGCTGCCGGGTGTAGGCCGACCAGCCGGCGACGATGAGCTTCGGCTGGTGCTCGTGGGCGAGGCGTTCGACCTCGGCCATGTCGACGCGTCCGGTCTCGGCATCGAGGCCGTAGGGGACGATCGAGTAGAGGCGGCCGGAGAAGTTGATCTTCATCCCGTGGGTGAGGTGGCCGCCGTGGGCGAGGTTGAGTCCGAGGACGGTGTCGCCGGGACGGATGAGGGCGTGCATGACCGAGGCGTTGGCCTGGGCGCCGGAGTGCGGCTGGACGTTCGCGTACGCGGCTCCGAAGAGTGCCTTGACGCGGTCGATGGCGATGCGTTCGATCTCGTCGACGTGTTCGCAGCCACCGTAGTAGCGGCGACCCGGGTAGCCCTCGGCGTACTTGTTCGTGAGCACTGACCCTTGAGCTTCCATGACGGCCGAGGCGGTGTGGTTCTCCGAGGCGATCATCTCCAGTCCCTCGCGCTGCCGGGCCAGTTCGGCATCGATGAATCCGGCGATCTGCGGATCGAGTTCAGCGATCGAGGTGCTCAGTTCGACGGGTTCACGGCTGGGGAAGGTCTCTGCCACGTCGGCGGGGTGTGCGAGTTGCTCTGTCATGGATCTCCTTCGACCTGTCGCGATCAGCCCTCCCCGGCTGATCGGCAGCTAATATATCAGATGCGTTCCTGTAGTGTAGGCAGAGAATTCCAGCCGACGCAATACATCTGCCGCAGAGATTGTGAGGAGCCTTCTCATGAGCACATCCGCCGACGCGACGTCACCGACGACGTCCTTGGCGAATCACGCCTATGAGATCCTCCGCCACCGCCTCATCATGCTCGACATCGCTCCGGGCGATCCGATCAACGAGGCGGCACTGAGCGCCGAGCTCGAGGTCGGCCGCACTCCGATCCGTGAGGCTCTCAAGCGCCTCGAGCGCGATCACCTCGTCGTGTCCTATCCGCGGCGCGGCACCTTCGCCACCAATGTCGATCTCACCGACCTGTCGACGATCTCGGAGATGCGCGAAGCACTCGAGCCGATCGCCGCCAGGCGCGCTGCACGCAACCTCACACCTGAGCGGCGCGCGGATTTCATGGCAGCGATCGCCGACCTCAAGGCACTCGAGGCGACCGACGAGCAGCGGACCCTCATGGAACGCGATCTCGACGTCCACCGCCTCATCTACAGCTCCGTGGACAATCCACACCTGTCGGAGACGCTCATCCGCCTCGACGATCTGGCCACTCGTATCTGGTGTCTCGTCATCCCGGGGATCCCGGATCTCGTCACGCACATCCGCGAGCACATCGATCTGCTCGAGGCGATCCTCGACGGCGACGAACAGACCGTCGCCGCCCGCGCCGCCGAGCACGTCCGCGAATTCGACAAGACCGTCCGCGCCACCTTGCGCTGAGCCCAGCCAGAACTGGACCCGCGCTTCACGGTCCCGTCATCGCACACAGATTCAGAGTCGCTGCCGCCCTGAACCACCGAGGCGCAGCGAGACCCGCTCCGCCGCCTGAACGCAGTGTTCGCCGAGCTCGGCGATGCGGGTCGCATCGGTGCGGAACTTCGGTGCGGCGATGAGGACGGCCGCGACCACTTCACCGCGATGGTCGTGCACGGGTGCGGCGATGCCGACCTCGTGCGGAGAGGTCTCGGCATCGTTGAGTGCATAAGCGGGACCGCCGGCGCGATCCGGGCCGTCGCCGGCGTCGCGGAACACCTTCACCGAGGCACTTCCCTCCGTCCGATATCGCGACCCCAGACTGGACGTATGCTTGACCGGCTCGGGACTCGGAACCTGTTCGACGGTGACCGCCTCGGCGCCGTCCCACACCATCAGCGCACTCGTCTCGGAAGTGGCCCGCGTGAGTGCCTGCAGGATGGGATACGCTGCCCTGCGAACATCAAGATCGGCCAACAGAGGGCCCGCGATCGCGATGATTCCCAGACCCAGCCGATACCGCCTGGACGGCGCCTGTTCGACGATCCCCTCCTGCTCGAGCGAGGCGAGAATCCGCGACACCGAACTCTTGTGCAGCCCCACGCGCGGTGCGATCTCGGTGACACCGAGCTCCTGCCGGTCCGGCGCGAAACAGCGCAGGATGGCGACGGTGTTTTCGATGACCGAGGCACCGCGGCGTGGGTTGTCAGGCGATTGTCGGGACATGGTGCGAGTATATTCGCCAGCCGGTGCCTCAGGCCGGAATGATGTTGTGTTCGGCCCCGAACGGGAACTTCGTGATGTCTTCGGAACCGCTTTCCCCGACGACGACGATGTCATGTTCGCGGTAACCGCCGGCACCCGGCTGCCCCTCGGGAATGGTGATCATCGGCTCCATGGAGATGACCATTCCCGGCTCGATGACGGTCTCGATGTCTTCTCTCAATTCAAGCCCGGCCTCACGCCCGTAGTAGTGGCTGAGCACTCCGAATGAGTGTCCGTACCCGAAGGTGCGGTTTTCGAAGAGTCCGTGCTCGAAGTAGATCTCATTGAGTTCGGCGGCGATGTCCTTGCACACAGCTCCGGGCTTGATGAGTTCGATTCCGCGCTTGTGCACTTCGACGTTGACGTTCCACAGCTCGAGCGACCGAGCGTCGGGCTCTCCGTAGAACAGTGTGCGCTCCAGCGCGGTGTAATAGCCGGTCGGCATGGCGAAGCAGTTGAGGCTGAGGATGTCACCTTTTCGGATCTTGCGGGTCGTCGCCCAATTGTGCGCGCCATCGGTGTTGATACCCGATTGGAACCACACCCAGGTATCACGGATTTCCTGGTCAGGGAACGTCCTAGCGATCTCATGAGTCATCGCCTCAGTGCCGATGAGCGCGAGTTCGTACTCGCTGATGCCTTCGGTGATGGCGGCCTTGATCGCCTCACCGCCGAGGTCGCCGATTCGAGCGCTGTGCTTGATCACCTCGATCTCCTCGGGTGACTTGATCATCCGCTGGCGCATCGACTCCTTCGAGATGTCGACGAGTTCCGCTGCAGGGAAGGCATCTTGGAGCCTGCTGCGATTCTCGAGGGGCAGGTTGTCGTCTTCGACGCCGAGACGGCGCGGGTTTCCGATTCCGCGCTGACGCAGGCCCTCCTGGATCGCGTAGTAGTAGTTGTCACGACGCCAATCCGTGTACACGATGTTCTCCCCGTAGCTGGTTCGCCACGGCATGCCTGCATCGATATTCGCGGTGATCGTCACCGTGTCGTCGGCCGTGACGACCATGGCATATGAGCGACCGAAGTAGGTGAAGAGGAAGTCCGAGTAGTACTTGATGTTGTGATAAGAGGTGAGGACCACTGCGTCGAGCTCCTTCTCGGCCATAATGGCGCGCAGTCCGGTCAGTCTCCGCTCCATCTCCCCATCGGAGAAGGTCAGCGGTGTCTTGGACCCGTTGTGGAGGACCTTGAGCCGCTCGAGGTCAGCGACGGAGGCGTTGTCAGCAAAGGTGGTCATGGGTTTCTCCTATTCGTTCGACACCGCCATCTCGGTGCCGCGGCGGTGTGGTGGGGTTCTGGACGACTTCAGACGTCGCGCAGAGGCTTATGGAAGGTCTCCTTGGCGCAGATGACTGCACCGAGACAGATTGCGGCCGCAGCCATGAGGTACCAACCGGGGGCAAGATGCGAATTGGTCAGGCCGATGAGCAGAGTGGCCATAAAAGGTGCGGTGCCGCCGAACAGGGCGTTCGACACGTTGAAGCTCACGGCAAACCCGGTGTACCGGATACGTGTCGGGAACATCTCGGCAAGGAAGCTCGGCAGAGTGCCGTCGTTGAGGGTGAGCATGGCTCCGAGTCCGATCTCGACAAGGACGACGAGGGTGAAGCTGCCGGCGTCCAGCAGCATGAAGGCCGGCACCGTGAGGACGATGAAAGTGACTGACGCGATGATGAGCATCCTTTTGCGACCGAACCGATCCGAGGCCAGACCGGTGAGCAGGATGAAACCGATATAGGTGACGAGAGCGATGGTGGTGGCGAGGAATGATTCAGCAGCCCCGTAGCCGAGCTCGGTCGTGAGATAGGTGGGCATATAGGTCAGGACGACATAGAACCCGACGGCGTTGAGCAGCACTGCGCACATCGAGATGACCAGGGGCCGCCAGTGGTCCCGGAACATGGCGAAGACCGGGGCTTTGATCACTTCATCCTGCTGAGCGAGTTCACGGAATGCCGGCGTGTCCTCGAGTCGGGTTCGGATATAGCGGCCGATCAGTCCCATGGGCGCGGCAAGGAAGAATGGGAGCCTCCAACCCCAGCTCTCCAGCTGTCCATCGCTCAGCGTCGACGAGAGGACTGCGGCGAGCACCGATCCCAATAGCAATCCGGTGGCGGTGCTGGCGGGAACCACTGCCGCGTACAGTCCGCGTCGCCGCGGTGGTGCGTATTCGACGAGGAACGCCGAGGCCCCCGCATATTCGCCTGCCGCAGAGAATCCTTGGACGAGGCGGACGACGAGCAGCAGCACCGGAGCGAGGAAGCCGGCGACCGCGAAGCTCGGCAGCAGACCGATCGCAAAGGTCGAGACAGACATGATGAGAATCGAGACGGACAGTGCGGAACGTCGTCCGATCTTGTCTCCGATATGACCCCAGATGAAGCCGCCGATGGGGCGGACGACGAAGGAGACGGCGAAGACCGCAAAGGTGGACAGAAGCGCGAGATTGCCTTCGGACTCAGGGAAGAAGACGATCGCAATGGTCGTCGCAAAATACCCGTAGACGCCGTAGTCGAACCATTCGACGAAGTTGCCGACGAAACTGGCGGAGACGACGCGCCGCAGCGTCCGCTTCTGCTCGATATTCGGCTGCGCGGTCGCCGACGCATCTGATTTCACAGCGTCGTTGTCCTCTGGAGCGAGGTCGGACTTCATTGTCTTCTCCATCGTTGTGAACGGTGACAACGCGGTGTTGCATTCTTTACAACTGCGTTGCGTTTAAGGTTATTGTGTCCCGGTCACCCGGTCAAGAGATTTCTGCTCAGAACTGCGCGCAATCGGAAAGCGGCAGGCGAAAGGCCCTGCCGGACTGCATGTCCGACAGGGCCTTGGAACTGTACTCACCGACACAGCGAAGCCCCGCACGACCATTCGATCGTGCGGGGCTTCGCTGATGCGTCCGGTGTCGCCTACCTGCTCGAGACGCGTCCGAAGAGATTCGCGATCGGGGCCAGCAGCAGCGGCCTGGCGGCGAACCAACCGGCCACGACCACGACCATCGCGATGAGGAACCAGACGAGTCCGGCCCAACCGAGCATCTCGGTACCCGCGAACATGTAGCCGAGGTTGTGCCGCAGTCCGGTCGTGAACACGAGGAACACGTGGACGAGGATGAAGAACACGAAGAACAGCATCGTCGGGAAGTGGATCGCCCGCGCCAGCGGCGCCGGGTAGATCTTGTTCAGCGTCGTGGCGTTCTTCGGCCACCATTCGCTCATCCGCACACCCGTGATCGCGGCCAGCGGGGCGGCGATGAACACGATGATGAAGTACATCAGCTGCTGGAGAGCGTTGTAGTTGACCCACGCATCTTCCATCGGCCATTCCATCGTTCCGTACTGCAGCGCCGCCGACAGCGCGTTCGGGAAGACTTCCCAACTGGTCGGCACGATGCGTGCCCAGTGCCCGGAGACGAAGAGCAGCACGACGAAGACCACACCATTGGCCAGCCACAGCAGATCGAGGCTCGTGTGCAGCCAGAGGTTGATGCTGATCTTCTTTCCACCCTTCTTCGGGGTGTAGAACGCCGGCGGCTTCTGCTGGTGACGCACCTGCAGACCCGAACGGATAATGAGCACCATGAAGAAGATGTTGAGGAAGTGCGTCCACCGCACCCAGCCCGGGAAGCCGGGATCGACGAATTCCGGGATGTGGTATTCGCCCGGGTAGCGCTCGAGGAACTCCGGCACACCCGGCAGTGTCGTGACACCGCGAGCGGCGAGGATGAGGATCCCGGCCACGACGATGAGTCCGCCGAGTCCCAGCCCGACGATCTTCGACCACTGTCCCAGCGACTTCGAACCGATCATGACCGGTTCCTTCTTCGCTGCAGGCTTCGCCGAGGCGGCGCTGCCCGAACCGGACGATGTGGCCTTCGCCGCCGGTGCCGTCTTCGCGGCCGGCTTGTCCGCGGTGCGAGCCGCAGCCTTGTCGTCGGCTTTCGCGGCCGGCTTGGCCATCGGCTTGCGCTGAGCGGGCTTGTCCGTGGTCTTCGCCGCGGGCTTCGCCATCGGTTTGCGCTGAGCGGGCTTCTTCTCGGCTCCGCCGGAAGACTTGTCCGACGCCGAGGCGGCTCCCGCTGCTGCGGCACCTGCGCCGGCGGCGGCTCCCGCACCTGCGGCTGCCGCGCCGGCACCGACGCCGCCGATTCCGGTGCGCCGCCCCTGGGGCTTCTTCTCAGCGGAATCGTCCTCGGCCTTGGCGGCCGGCTTCGATTCCTGCTTCGCGGCTTCGCCGGACTGTGTGGCCTCGGCCGGCTTGTCTGCCTCGGCAGATGCGGCATCGGTCGACGTGGCGCCGGCGGCCTTCTCTTCGTCCGGAGCCGAAGTGGCAGCCGAGCCTGCGGCAGGTTTAGCAGCGTGTGCTGGAGCAAAGCCTTCCGGGGGCCAGGGGTCTCCCCCGGCGGTGCGGGGCAGTCCGCGGCGCAACGGTACATCGGAGAGTTCTCCGGAGCCCGAGCCGTTCGCGGCTGCTGCAGCCACACCGGCACCGGCAACGCCAGCACCAGCTACGGCGGCCGCCGCAGGAGCAGCGGACGAGGACTCGGAAGCGGAATCGGCTGAAGTATCAGCCGAAGCGGTTTCGGCAGAGTCAGCCTGAGCGGCGGAATCCTCCGCAGTGCTGTCGGCAGGAGCGGACGCGGCCGCTGCCGGTGCAGCGGTGCCGGCGGTGGATCCGCCTGCGGGCTTGGCTCCGGCGGGCGCGAAGCCTTCCGGCGGCCAGGGCTCTCCACCGGCAATACGCGGCAGACCGCGACGCAGTGGAACCTCGGCGGCAGGAGCGGATTCCGCAGCGGGTGCGGCATCGGCGGCGGCAGGTTCTGCCGCTTCAGACTCATCGTCCGAACCGGAAGCAGCAACGGCGGCGCCGGCAGCCACTCCGGCACCAGCCGTCGCTGCAGCAGCTGGGGCAGCAGAAGACTCTTCGTCCGATTCAGCTGACGCGACAGGAGCAGCTGAGGCACCGGTGGCCTTCACTCCGGCCGGAGCAAGACCTTCCGGCGGCCAGGGCTCTCCGCCCTCGACGCGCGGAAGACCGCGGCGCAGAGGCACTTCAGCGTCATCGGCACCGGCTCCGGCAACACCAGCCGCACCAGCGGCGACACCGGCAGCACCGGCCGCAACCGCGGCGCCGTTCGATGAGCTCTCAGACGATTCGGAAACGGACGCCTCAGCAGGCTCCTCGACCGAATCCTCGACGGGCTCTTCGGCTTCAGCGGAAGCCTCGGTCCCCGTCGATTCCTCGGCGTCGGTCACATCGGACTCGACCGCCTCGGCGGGGGAACCTTCATCCAGTTCCTCCGTCTCGGCAGTCTCCGGCAGCCACGACGCGCCCTCTTCCAAGGGTTCGCCGATGGTGCCCTCCGGGGGCCAGGGGTCTCCGCCTTCGACCCGGGGCAGACCCGAGCGCAGCGAACTGGAATAGGTTGCCATATCAGGATTTGTTCTCGTTCAGTGATTCGATGGCCTGGGGAACGACCTTGAACAGGTCACCGACGACGCCGAAGTCGGCGATGTCGAAGATCGGTGCTTCGGCGTCCTTGTTGACCGCGACGATGGTCTTCGAGGTCTGCATTCCGGCCTTGTGCTGGATTGCGCCGGAGATGCCGAGAGCCACGTAGAGCTGCGGGGACACCGATACACCGGTCTGCCCGACCTGGTGCGACTGGGCGATGTAGCCGGCGTCGACGGCCGCGCGGGAGGCGCCGACGGCAGCGCCGAGGGTGTCGGCGAATTCGCCGACGAGCTCGAAGGACTCCTCCGAACCGACGCCGCGACCACCGGAGACGACCTTCTGCGCACCGCGCAGCTCGGGACGTGAAGAGGTTTCGACAACGGCTTCGAACGAGTCGATCGCAGCCGAGCGCTTACCGGAGTCGGCGACCTCGAGAGCCTGCGTGTTCGCGGATTGCGCTTCCGCGCGAGCCTCGATCGAGCCCAGGCGCACGGTGACGATGGGGGCACCGAAAGTCGGGGCCGAGGAAGCGGTGTAGCCGCCGCCGTAGACAGAGTGGTTGGCCACAATGCCCTCGGAGTCGCGTTCGAGTCCGGTGGCGTCGACGGACACAGCCGATCCGCTGCGCACGGCGTAGCGACCGGCGATGTCACGACCGTCGAGAGTATTGGGCACGAGAACGGCGTCGGGAGCGGTGAGCTCCGCGGCTGCGGCGACGGCGTCGACGGCCGCAGTGCCGAGGTTGCCCTCGGTGGCTGCGGCGGTCAGGGTCGCCACGGCGCCGAGCTCGGCGGCCTTCTCGGCAGCAGCGTCGGCACTGCCGGCGGCGAGCACGAGGGCGACGGGCGAGCCGATCTCAGCGGCGCCGCCGAGCAGTTCGGCGGCCGGCTTCTCCAGCTGGCCTTCGGCATCGGCGGTGAGGACGACGAGAATGGAATCCTGTGGGAATTCTGACATGACGATTCTCCTTAGGCCAGACGGTTCTTGGTGAGGTATTCGGCGAGTTCGACTCCGCCGTTGCCTTCGTCGACGACCTTCTCGCCGGCTTCGCGCGGCGGCTTCTCGGCGACGGTGACCATGATCGAGCGAGCCACGGACTGGTCCTCGGCATCGATGTCGAGATCGGACAGGCTGATGACCTCGAAGGGCTTCTTCTTTGCAGCCATGATGCCCTTGAAGTTGGGGAAGCGGGCTTCGGGGAGCGCCTCGGTGATGGAGATGACGGCGGGCAGTTCGGCCGAGACCTGCTGCTGGCCGCCTTCGACGCCGCGAGTGCCCGAGACCTTGCCATCGGCAAGCTCGACGGTCGACAGACCGGTCACGTGTGGGTAGTCGAGGTGCTCGGCGAGCATCGCCGGCATCATGCCGCCGTTGCCGTCGGTGGAGACGTTGCCGGTCACGACGAGGTCGAACTCACCGCGGCGCAGAGCCGCAGCGAGCACCTCGGCGGTCAGGCCCAGATCCGCACCGGCCAAACCTTCATCGGCCACGTGCACGGCATTGTCGGCGCCCATAGCCAGACCCTTGCGGATCGTGGCGGTCGCGGTATCGGGCGCCATCGAGATGACGGTCACCTCGGTGTCGCCGTCGCTGTCCTTCTGCGTCAGGGCGACCTCGAGGGCACGCTCACCGATCTCGTCGAGGACGGCTTCCGAGGCGCCACGATCGGCGAGCCCGGTTTCCAAGTTCAGCTTGCGGTCGCCGTACGTATCCGGGACCTCTTTGACCAACACCGCGATCTTCAAGGATGTCTCCTTAGGTTCGTGAAGCAGTTCCAGCTGCGTGAGACTTTCGTCTCATAATCTACAGGTGACTGATTTCCGTCCGTTGACCGGGTCCAGTCGGAACCGGTCATGTCCATCACCCATGGTACGTGGTAGGCACCACAGATATCTCCGTTACTGTACGAACGATCGACAGAATTTGTCCAATGCGTCGGATTCCGCAATCACGCCGGATTCCCTCGCCGAGGCGGGGCCCTAGAATGGGAAGGAGACCGACCATTCCTCCCGGTGGACATCGCCGCCTCTCCGCGCGAGTGCATCCGAGCAGGCTGGACGCAGAGGTCCCAGACCAGACGCAGACATCAATGGTGAAGGAGCTCCCCGTGGCTTTCGACCTCGACGACATCGACCGCAGCATCATCGCTGCCCTTGTCGAGGATTCGCGGCTGAGCGTGCGTCAGCTGGCCGAACGCGTCCATATCTCCCGCTCGGCTGCGCACAAGCGCTTCACCACCCTCATCGAATCCGGCGCGATCAGAAAATTCACCGCCGAGGTGGACCGCGAGGCCCTCGGCATGACCGTGACCGCGGTCGTCGTCGTCAAGATCGGCGAGCGCCCCTGGCCGCAGGTCCGTGACGACCTGGCAGCCCTTCCATTCGTCGAGAAGGTCCAAGCCGTCAGCGGGGATATCGACGCCTTGGTGACGGTCAATGCCCCGGATAACACTGCGCTGTCGCAGGTGATCCTGCGCCGCATCCACGAGGTGGCCGGAGTCGTCTCCTCCCGCTCGCTGCTCATCCTCGACGAGGCCGAAGGCCGCCGTCCCGGCGCGGGATGAAGACCTCCCCACTCGCTTCTGACCCCACTCACTGCTGACAGAGCGAAGCCCCCGGCGCCGGAATTTGCGCCGAGGGCTTCATGACGTGAAACAGAGAGAACCGCGCACGCCGTATCCAACACTTCAAGCTAGCGTGTCAACCGCCTTAGGAAAGACCCGCGTTGCGTAACTCTCATAGGCTAGCCTAACCCGGGGTTCGGGAGTGCACAACAGTTTGGTGCTGACTTTTTCGCCGGGCTCCTATTCAGCCGGTCCCGCGAGCAGCATGAGCCCGGCCCCGGCGACGATGCGCCGGTACACCGGCTCGACGGAGAAGGCTTCACCGTCGACTCTCAGGAGTCCGAGCTCGGCGAGTTCCTGCAACTCGTCGGCCAGCAGTGTGGAGAGCCGTTTCTCACGCTCCTCGTCGATGTCGAGTTCGGGACGTTCCGGTGCGGAATCGGGAGTGATGATCTCGATGAGGCGCTGGGCGATCGTGATCGCCGGGGCCGCGAAGTCTTCTCCGGGGACGAGGTTGACCACATCGAGGAGCCGTTCGTAGATGAACGCACCGATGACCGGCAGCGCGGCGTCCGCGCTGACCTCGCCTGAGCGCCACTGGTCGGCAGCGCCGGCGGGCCGGACCTTCGTCCCGGTGATCTCGATGATCTCCGCACTCTGCATAACGGCCCACATCGCTTCGAGGACGGGCACCTCATCGGCGCTGCGCGCATAGTTCACGCCGTCTTCGTACCGGGCGTTCGACGCGACTCCGACGGCGTTGATGCCGAACTTTCCGGCCGCCTCGGCGATATCTGCGCGCTTCACCCGCCCCGTTCCGGTCACCTGTCGGGAGTCGCCGATCCATTCGAGGATGCCGACCGCGCCCGCAACGAGGTGGTTGTGCGGCAAGGGCTGCGCGAGCTCCTCCTCGTTCAGGGCATTGGCTTCGACGGCGGCCATGAGCGCCGATGGCAGCGGGTCGGTGCGCATGCTCGCAACCTCGACTCGGGCGCGAGCGGCCTTCCAGCGTTCAGGAGTCTCGTCGGTGTCGATGCGGAACCGGAGGTAGTTGTCGAGGGCTTCGATGCTGTCGAGGAAGATCACCGTCGAAGGCGATTCGCCATCGGTCTTCTCGGATTCCTCCTGCCCGTCGGCTCCAAAGCTTTCGAGGACGTCGAGGAGGTCGTCGATTCCCTCCGGCTCGTCGATATCTGCGCGGGAGGACACGGCGATGCAGAAGAGGAGGTGGGCGATGTCGAAGACCTGTGAGTCCTCGTTGACATCGTCGTAGGTCTCGGCCAGCCAGTCGCGAAAGCGCTGGTAGAGTGGCATCTCGTAGACAGTCTTCTCGACCTCGTCCATGCGCTCGTCGATGCCCGACGAGTCAGCGGCCGCACCGGCTGCATCATCGGCAGCGTTCGAACCGCCGAGCCACTCCGGCAGGTCTTGTTCCATGGCAGGGGTTCCCTGAGCATCCGGGGCATCCTGGGCCCCTTGGACGATTCGATTCGTCGTGCCGTAGGTGCCGGCGACCGGTTCTGGATAACCGCCGAGGGGCATGAGATCCTCGACGACGTCCTGCTCCGAGACCTTGTCCCTCTTGGTCAGCCGCACGACCGCGGCGGCCACAGCGAGCATGGACCCTTCGAGGACGGGTCGTCCGCTGTTGCTGGTGATGAGGCGGTCGAGACTGTCGACGACGCGTCCCTTATGCGCCAGGGCCAGGATGTCGCGGGCTACGGCACGGGACTTCTTCGCAGGCCACTTCGGTGCCATCACTCCGCCGAGCTTCGGTCCGTGAGTTTCGTCGGTGAACCATTCGTCGACCAGGCCCATGGCCGCTCCGGTCACCTGGGCGACGCTCGGGGCGAAGTCCTCAGGGTCGGACGGCAGGGAGGCCACAACAGCCTCGGCGCGTTCGATATCGCCCTCGGCGAAGGCAAGGGCGAAGGACCGCAGCTTCCCCAGTGCCAGTCCGCGGTGGGCGCCGGCCGGGTTGAAGAGTCGGTGGTTGTACGCCCCCTGTGCCTTTTCCATAGCTGCGTGGAAGTCGGCTTCGGTGAAATCCGCATTCGGATCGTCGATGTCGATGCCTTCGGCTTTGAGGTACGGTGCCAGCTCCCGCATCGTCCGATCGCCCATGCCGGGGCTGTGGCTGACATTGCCGCCCGCTGCCATACCGTGGAATTCGGGACTGTCGAAGAAAGTAGACACGCACTGCTCCTGCCGAGGATGAACTGAAGCAATAACGGTAACAAGTCCGACCTCGTCTGCCGCACAACCGGCCCGGCATGGCCCCACGGCTTTGCCGAGATCACATTTCGGGAGTCGGCGGTACCGAACACAGGTCTGCGGGCCCGGTCGGTGTTCACGCCCTGGTCAGCGCTCAGCCTCCCGGAGAAGCGAGGGTCTTCCGCACCGCCCTGATGGTCAGCTCGAGAGACTGGGCGCGTGCGGTCGGATCGTCGACGCCGACGCTCACGCTGTAGAGGTGCCCGGAGCCGATGGTGAGGTAGACGAACGCTGCCGCCCAGCCGATCGGTACGCCGTCATCGATGGAACCGTCCGCCTGCCCTCTCGCGATGACGGCTTCGAGCGGATCGTCCTCGGCGTCCGCACCCGTCCGAGCCTCGGCATCCGCGCGGGACTCGGCGGCCGCCTCGGCGAAGGTCTCATCGGTGATGATCGGGTTGTCGGTGAAGAGCAGGGTGAGCACATCGGGCAGAGTGAACAGCTCTGCACAGATCCGTTCGAGCGCAGCCAGCCCGGCCCCTTCGCCAGGACGGGCCTTCATGACCGCCTCACCGAATCGTCGGGCACCAAGCCTCGCCGCCGCACCGACGAGCGCCTCCCGATCACCGAAATGTCGGTAAAGAGTGGTGCGGCCGACGCCGATCGACTGCGAGAGCTCGATCATCGACGCCTGCGGTTTCGCGGCAAGCTGGGTCAGCGCCTCGCTGACCAGGGCGTCTCGGCCCAATCGACGCATGCCCTGCATCGGCACTACCCCTCCCTGATTCGTTGAACGATACAGAGCAGTCTACTTGTGGAACAAGCTTGTTCCACTTTGGTATTATGAAGTACCCAAAACACCTTCGAGGATTGAGCACACGATGAATCAGCCCCAACAGAAGAACGATTTCACCGCCCAGCGGCCGCATGCCTCTGAGACGTTCGCGCTCAGTCGGACCGACGTCGTCGTCATCGGCCTCGTGTGCATCGGCATCGGTGTGGCGCTCGGATTCTTCCTCCCAGCTCTCGGATCGATTGCCGCGACATTCCCCATCCCCTTCGGGGACGTCATCGAGAAGCTCAGCCGGTTCGACCAGGCCTGGGTCGTCATCGCTCGGCCGATCATCGGCGGGGCGCTCGGACTCATCGCCACCTTCGCCATCGCCGCCTCGTCGACACCCCTGCACGTCGACGACCACGGAATCACCATCGGACGAGACGACAACCATCCGCTGCACATCTCCCGCGCCTCGTTCTCGACCGCATACTTCGCCGACGGCAAGCTGGTCGTCGTCACCAAGGGCGGGCATCAAGCTTTCAAGGGCGACGTCGAGGGCAAGAAGGACGCGATCGCCGAGGCCTTCACCTCCCGCGGATACCGGTGGGGCGAGATCTGAGGGCCACGACGCCGCCCCCTCCGACCGGCGCCTCTCCCCTCCGACCTACTCCCGCCTCCTCGCCCAGCCAAACGTCCACTCGGCCTGCCGGAACCGGTCCCTTCGTCCCGAGTTCGCGACACGTTTGGCCGCCCGTCCTCACCTGCACGTTGGCCATGGAATCGTGACTCGGCTCACGCCACCATGGGGCCATGACCATTGACGTTCCCACCACAGGCCGCTCACTGCCCCAGCTGCAGCCGATCAGCTTCATCGGCGCAGATGGCCGGCTCACCGACACTCCGACCGAAGGGCTGCGGATCCCCAGCGATGCCACCCTCACCGGTCTCTACCGGCAGATGGTCCTCGTCCGCCGGTTCGAAGCGCAGGTCACGCACCTGACCCGGCAGGGTCGGCTCGCGACCTACCCCTCCGCGGCAGGTCAGGAAGCCGCCGAGGTGGGGGCCACCACCGCGCTGGCCCCGAACGATTGGCTCTTCCCCACCTACCGCGATTCGGCAGCGCTGCTGACCCGCGGTGTGCCCGTGGCCGAGATCCTCGCCGCCTTCCGCGGGGACTGGCACTGCGGTTTCGACCCGCACGAATATCACGCCTCACCTGCGGCGACACCGCTGGCAACGCAGACCCTTCATGCCACGGGATTCGCGATGGCCGCGAAGCTCAAGGGCGAGGACACAGCGACCCTGACCTTCCTCGGCGACGGCGCCAGCAGCGAAGGCGACACCCACGAGGCATTCAACTTCGCCTCCGTGTGGCAGACCCCGACGGTCTTCGTGCTGCAGAACAACCAGTACGCGATCTCCACTCCCCTGCGGGAGCAGACGAATGCGACGATGCTCGCCGACCGGGCCGCCGGCTACGGAATGCCGGGCCTGCGCGTCGACGGCAATGACGTCGCCGCCGTATTCGCCGCCGTCTCCGCGGCGCTGGCGCGCGGTCGCAACGGAGATGGTCCGACCCTCATCGAGTGCCTCACCTACCGGATGGAGTCGCACACGAACTCCGACGATCCGACGAAGTACCGTGACACCGAGGAGGTCGAGCACTGGAAGCAGTTCGATCCCATCGACCGTCTCGAGAAGTACCTGCGACAGACCGGTGCCCTCGACGATGCCGGCGTCGAGGAGATCGCCGAGGCGGCCGAGACCCTGGCCGCGTCCGTTCGCGATGCGATGAACACCGAGGCCGAAATCGACCCGCGCGAACTCTTCGCGCACGTCTACGCGAGCCCGCGCACGGCTCTTGCCGAACAGCAGCAGGTCCTCGAAACCGAACTCGCCGCGGCAGGCCGCGCATGAGCGTTGAAACAGGCATCGACCCGGACACTGATTCGACTGAGATGAACGACGAAACCGCCACAGCCGCCTCGGCAAAGGGCGACACCGCGCCCGGCACTGCGCGGGCCCCCGAGGCCGGCCCCGCCGCGTCCTCGGTGACGATGACGAAGGCACTCAACCAAGCCCTGCGGGACTCCCTGGCCGACGACGACACTGTGCTCATCTTCGGTGAGGATGTCGGCCGCCTCGGCGGGGTCTTCCGGGTCACCGAAGGACTGCGGGCCGAATTCGGGTCGAACCGAGTATGGGATTCCCCACTTGCGGAGTCCGGCATCATCGGCACCGCGATCGGCATGGCGATGAACGGGATGCGCCCGGTCGTCGAGATGCAGTTCGACGCCTACGCCTACCCTGCGTTCGAGCAGATCGTGTCCCATGCGGCGAAGATGCGGAACCGGACGAAAGGCCGGGTCAGCCTGCCGATCACGATCCGGATTCCCTATGCCGGCGACATCGGCGGGGTCGAGCATCACTCGGATTCGTCCGAGGCCTATTGGACGTCGACGCCGGGTCTGACCGTCGTCACGCCGTCGAATCCGGCCGATGCGTATTCGCTTCTGCGCGAGTCGATCGCCTCCGATGATCCGGTCGTGTTCATGGAGCCGAAGTCGCGGTACTGGATGAAGGAGACGCTGAGCCTGCCCGTGTCCACGGCACCGATGATCCGCGCTCAGGTCATCCGCGAGGGCACCGACGCCACCCTGCTCGCCTATGGACCGACCGTGCGGACGGCGCTGGATTCCGCCGAGGCGGGAGCCGAGCACGGACTGTCCATCGAGGTCATCGACCTGCGCACGCTCTCGCCGTTCGACGACGAGACGGTGTCTCAGTCTGTGCGCAAGACCTCGCGCACGGCGATCATCCACGAGGCCGCCCAGTTCGGCGGATACGGCGCCGAGGTGGCCGCCCGCCTCACCGAACGCAACTTCACCTATCTGTCGGCCCCGATCCTGCGGGTCACCGGGTTCGACGTGCCGTATCCGTCGCCGAAGCTCGAGGAGTTCTACTTGCCCACCATCGAACGCGTGCTCGATGCGCTCGAGTCCTGGGATTGGGAGCTGTGATGAGTGCTGATCTGAGTGCAGGTATGCGCGACACGGGTACGCGCGAGTTCATCCTTCCCGACCTCGGTGAGGGCCTCACCGAGGCGGAGCTGATCTCCTGGAAGGTCGAGATCGGCGATGAGGTCCACGTCGATCAGATGGTCGTCGAGGTCGAGTCCGCGAAGTCCGTCGTCGAGCTCCCCTGCCCGTACGCCGGACGCATCGTCAGCCTTCACGCGAACGCCGGGGACACCGTCAGTGCAGGTCAGGCGCTGCTTTCGGTCGCCGAGGCGGGGGCTGGGGGCGATGCGCCGGCGTCGGATGGTGGCGAGGCGGCGAGCGCGAGCGCAGATGGCGGACATCCCGAGTCGAGCGGTGCGAACCTCATCGGCTACGGCACCTCCGAACCGAAGACCCGCTCGACGAAGAAGCGCTCGTTCGGCGGCAAGCATGCAGCCGCACCGGTCGCGTCGTCCACCGCAGCGTTCGCGTCGTCCGCCACCGATACGTCATCGACGACTGCGAACGACCGCGTCTCCCCCGTGTCCTCACCCCTCGTGCGCAAGCTTGCGAAGGACCACGGCATCAGTGCCAAGCATCTGCCCGGCACCGGCCCCGGCGGGGTCGTGACCAGGTCCGACGTACTTGCCGCCATCGAATCTGGGGAGGGCGCAGCCGCCACACGCGTCCCCGCGGGAGTCCCGGCCTCACATGGGGGCGGAACGGACTGCCGCTTCGGCGAGCGTGCCCGCCTCGGGAACATCCACCTCGGCGACGGTGCCTGCCTCTGTCGGCCAGACCGACCGCGATACTCGCACCCCGATCACGGGGCTGCGGAAGGTCGTGTCCGAACGCCTGACCCGGTCGCGGCAGGAGATCCCCGAGGCGACGATCTGGCTCGATGTCGACGCCACCGAGCTGCTGAACACGAAGCGCGCGCTCGAGGCGCGCACGGGTGAGAAGTATTCGCTGCTGTCCCTCGTCGCTCGCTTCGTCGTGGCCGGGCTGAAGAAGTACCCGATCATCAACTCCTCGATCGATACAGCCGCCGGCGAGATCGTCACCCATGGTGACATCAACCTCGGTCTGGCCGCGCAGACCCCGCGCGGGCTCATGGTTCCCGTCGTCCACGGGGCCGGCGAGATGAGTCTGAGGCAGATGCGCGACTCCGTGTCCGAGACCGTCGGGAAGGCCGCCTCGGGCAAGTTCGATCCGTCCGAGCTCTCCGGCGGCACGTTCACCTTGAACAACTACGGGGTGTTCGGCGTCGACGGTTCGACCCCGATCATCAATCTCCCCGAGGTGGCCATGCTCGGCCTCGGCCGGATCAAGGACCGCCCGTGGGTCGTCGACGGTGAGCTGACCGTGCGCAAGGTGATGTACCTGTCGTTCGTCTTCGACCACCGGGCGTGTGACGGTCAGGAGCCGAGCGAGTTCCTCACCTTCGTGGCCGACTGCATCGAGAACCCGATCTCGTTGCTGCCCGAGCTCTGACGAGCGCTCTCGATCAACTCGAAGCTCGAAAAAGTCGTCACTCGCGACGACTTTTTCGAGTTTCGCGTTGACTGAGCGGGGACGAACTCAGGCACCGAGCGGCGCTGCTGCTCTTCCGATGTCGAGACGCGGCCAGTCCGCGAGATCCGCCAACATCTGCCGGTCG
Organism: Brevibacterium sp. LAARM3_SD1; assembly: GCF_057364765.1. Lineage (NCBI taxonomy): Bacteria > Bacillati > Actinomycetota > Actinomycetes > Micrococcales > Brevibacteriaceae > Brevibacterium > Brevibacterium sp. LAARM3_SD1. The sequence continues at coordinate 34,801 of NZ_JBNFOL010000010.1, forward strand.
TGGGTGACGACGATGAGCGCCGCCGAGGCGGTCCCGAAGGACTCCGTGAGTTCGTCGACCAGCGAGGCGGACAGGTGGTTCGTCGGTTCATCGAGGATGAGCACGTCGGGTTCGACTGCCAGACACATCGCCAGCTGGAGTCTGCGCTGCTGACCCTGCGAAAGTCGGTGGACCGGTATCGTCGAGTCATCCGCCGAAAGCAGCCCGAGGTCCTGCAGGGTAAGGTCGCCGGACAGCGACGACCGTAGTACATAGTCCTCGAACACACGGGCGGCGGTGTCGGCGGCGTTCCATTCGGGAACCTCCTGACTGAGCAACTCCACCCGTGCCTGCGGATGTCTGTGCACCTCTCCGGAACTCGGATCGAGACGGCCGGTGAGGACGTCGAGAAGCGTCGACTTGCCGGTGCCGTTCGCGCCGGTGATGAGCAGGCGGTCGCCGGGAGCGATGCTCAGAGACACCGTCTGCCTCATCCGCCCTTCAACGGTGACCGATTCCGCTGCCAGCAGTGAGCAGCCTTCCGCTTCCCACCGCTCGTCCTCGGATTCCGATACGTCCGGGCACTGCAGACGCAGAGGCGGTTCGGGCACTTCCACGGCGTGCCGTTCGAGGTCTTCGACGCGACGGTTGAAGGCCTGCACGACGCCGGCGGTCCTCGTCGCGCGAGTGTGCTTGCCGGTTCCCTTCGGCGGACGCCACCCCGTGCTCAATCGAGATCGGGCGTCATCGGCGGCTTCGGACAGTCGGGCGTGCTCGGCCACCTCGGCGAGGTAGTCCTGCTCCCACTTCTCACGGTCCCGACGTTTCCCCGCCACCCATCCGCGGTAGCCGCCGGAGTAGTTCCGGTGGCGTCCGTCGCGACTCGGGTCGAGATCGAGGAATTCGTCGGCGACATCGTGAAGCAGCGCCCTGTCATGGCTGACCAGGGCGAATCCGCCGTGTCGGGTGCGCAGTCGCTCGGTGAGGAACGCCAGTGACTGGGCGTCGAGGTGGTTCGTCGGTTCGTCGAGAAGCAGGATGTCCGTGCTCGAGCCGAGGACGACGGCCAGACGCACCCGGTACCGCTGGCCCACCGAGAGGCTCGCGAGGCTCCGCGTCCGGTCCGAGCACGCGGACAGCCCCGACAGTGCCGTGTCGATGCGACGCTCACCGTCCCATGCGTCGAGGCGGGTCGCCCATTCAAGGGCGTGGGTGAAGGCCTCGTCTGCCCCGGGTTCGTCTCGTGCCATCGCCTCGCCGGCTGCGTCGAGAGCGGCCAATGCGGCCTTCTCCTGGCTCAGGGACTCATTGATGAGGTCGCCGACTGTGCGGTTGTCATCGGCGTCAAGGGCCTGTTCGAGCAGGGTGACGGTACCTGACCGCCTCAGCACTCCTTGGTCGGGAGGAAGCGTACCGGCGAGGACGTGGAGCAAGGTCGTCTTGCCGCTGCCGTTCTCGCCGACGACAGCCAGTCGCGTACCGACAGAGACCGTCAGGTAGAGACCGGTGAGGATCTCGCGGTCGCCGCGCATGATGTGAATGCCTTCGGCGCGGATGTGTGCGGCAGATCCTGCGGGCAGGTCGAGTTCGGGGGATGAAGATGTTGATTTCGGCATCGTGGTCTTTCAGCTCGTCGTGGAGCCGGACAGCATAAAACCACCGTCCGGCGAGGGCCAGGACGGCGCACGAGAGTGATGTGAAGGGTCCCGCCGCCGTCAGCGGCGGCTGCGGAGCCTTCTGGAGGGCATACCGAAGTTCATGGCACCAATTCTAACAGCGAGATATTTCTGTATTAGTCCCGGGGACAGCGAGCCACTGGCGGGGTCGTCCCAAACGACAGGGCGAGCGGTGTGGTCGAAGTTCCAGCCATTCCAGGTCCAGACGATCAGGCCGAGCGCGGCTCCGGATGGATCTCAACCCGCAGGTTCAGCGCCTTGGTCACTTGCAGGACTGTTGACCAGGTCGGATTTCCATCCTCCGACAACGCCCTGTAGAGGCCGTCGCGGCTCATGCCGACTCGGCGAGCCAGGTCGCTCATATTTCCTGATCGAGCGATGATGCCGAGCGCCGCCGGAAGGGCACCTGGGTCATCCGCGGCATCTTCAAGGGCCGTCTCCAGCAAGATCGCGGCATCATCGGCAGTGGCAATGTGATCAGCGGCGTCGAAGATCGGATACTTCACGTCGTCAGTCATGTCCACCCTCCTTCCTCTGGTCCAGCTTCCAAGTATCAGCAAGCTTCTTCGCAGCGGCTATGTCCTTACCCTGCGTCGACTTGTCACCACCGCAGAGCAGCACGACCAACTCAGACCCGCTCTGAAGGAAATAGATCCTGTAACCGGGACCGGAATTGATCTTGAGTTCAGACAACCCGTTTCCGATCGGTGCCACCTGGCCAGGATTCCCGTGCGCAAGCCGATCCAGTCGAAGCAGAATGCGGACACGAGCTTTCTCATCCTTGAGGCCCCTGAGCCAACGATCAAATGTTCGGGTAGTTCGAACAACAGCCACGTGTCGATTATATCTGACACTTTTGCGCTGCACCAGGATCCACATTGTCAGCTGACTGCTCGGTCATCTCCGTCAGCATAGCTCTCCGATTCCACACTTCGGACGGCCATTTCGTCTGTGACTCACGGCACTAACCTTGCCGAGGCTGCCGACCGGCTGCCGGTGTCGAGTGAAAGAAGGTCGCTCATATCGCAATCTGACGATTCGGCCCCAACGTCAGGGCCACCTCGGCGGCGGTATTCGCTGGTCCTCCTCATCGTTCCCGTCATCCTCTACGTCCTCACCCCGGTCGTGGCGAACTCGGTCGAGCCGCGCGTCGCCGGATTGCCCTTCATCCTCACCTATACGATCGCGGTCACGATCCTTCACCTGGCTCTTCGTGTGGATGACCGCTCGCTGCGACCGGTACTACCGGCACGATCTGCCCGAGCACATCCCCTCCGATGTCGCATTCGGTGAGGACTATGAGATCGAGGAGGTCGAGAAATGAGCACCTCCGCGATCATCGCCTGCCTCATCTTCGGTCTCGCCATGCTCGCCACCATCGGCATCGGGGTCTGGTCCGGCCGCGGCGCGAGAAGTCCCTCGACGAATGGTCGGTCTCCGGGCGCGGGCTCGGCGTCGTCTTCATCCTGCTGCTCATGGCCGGTGAGACCTATACGAGCTTCTCGTTCCTCGGCACTGCCGGCTGGTCGTATTCCTACGGCGTGCCGATCCTCTACCTCATCGGGTATCTGAGCATCGGGCTCGTCGTCGCCTACCTCGTCGGACCGCTGTTCTGGACCTATGCTGCCCGGCACAAGCTCGTCAGCCTCTCCGACATCGTCGAACATCGCTTCCGCTCACGCGGTTTGGCGATCCTCGTGGCTGTCCTCGCGACGATCTTCATCGTCCCCTATATCCAGCTGCAGATTCAGGGCATGGGTGCAGTCGTCAACGCGATGAGCTACGGCGCGATCGACCTCAAGGTCGCCGCCATCGTCTCCTTCATCGTCGCCGAGGCGTTCATCCTCTTCTCCGGACTGCGCGGTTCCGCCTGGGTCAGCGTCCTCAAGGACGGGCTGGTCATCCTCGCTGTTGCGTTCCTCGCGATCTACGTTCCGCTGCACTATTTCGACGGACTGGCTCCTCTGCTTGACCGCGTCGTGAGTGAGAAGTCTCAGTGGCTGACCTTCCCCGGTGCAGGCGACGGCATCTACGGGGGTGCATGGTTCATCTCGACGATCATCCTCAACGGGATCACGATCACCGTGTTCCCCACGTCGATCGCCGGCTACCTGTCGGGCACCTCGGCGAATGCTCTGCGGCGCAACTCGATCATTCTGCCGTGGTATCAGCTGCTGCTCCTCGTGCCGATGATGGTCGGTGTGGCTGCACTCTTCGTCGTCCCTGCCCTCAAAGACGCCGACCTGGCCCTGTTCTCCGTCGTCATCGATTCCCTGCCCGCGCCGATCGTCGCGATCATCGGCGTCGCAGGCGCGCTCTCCGCGATCGTGCCAATGAGCGTGTACATGCTCTCGATCGGCTCGATGTGGGGACGGACCGTATTGGGCGGCGGCTTGGCCGGACCGAAGAACGCCGCTTCGATGACGCCTGAGCAGCTGAACGCACGGGGCCTGCGGCAGAAGACACTGTCCCAGTGGGTGTGCCTGGCCGTCGGCATCATCGCCCTGATCATGAGCCTGCTCATGCCGGATGCGCTCGTCGAGCTCTCCGTGCTCAGCTATGAAGGACTCGCGCAGGTCGTGCCGGCCGCGCTGTTGTCCCTGTACTGGCCGCGCATGAGCAAGCAGGCGGCGGCCGGGGGCCTCGTCGTCGGGTCCGTCGTCATGGTCGCCCTCCACTACACGGGACTCGACCCGCTGCTCGGAATCAACGGCGGCCTGTGGGCTGTTGCGGCGAACCTCATCGTGGTCGTCATCGTCACTCTGGCCAAGCCGGACCCACGGTGGGTGCCGAAAGCCCAGCGGCAGACGCGCACCGAGGCGGCGGCGTTGTAGGTGCGAGCCCCTCGATCAGCGCGAATCTCAAAAAGGTCGTCACTGGCGACGACTTTTTCGAGTTTCGCGTTGACTGAGCGGAAGCGAGCTCACCCGTCGAGCAGCGCTGCCGCGTACATCGGACGTGCCGCATCCGCGCTCGGCGGGTGGAAGAGTCCGGCCGTGGCATCGCGGAAGAGGCGCGAGAGCTCGTGCTTGTTGCCGAACCCGCTGCCGCTCGTGCACATGAGCGCGGCCTCCGCGCTGCGGCGGGCCGCCTCGGCCGATTTGATCCTGGCCCCCACCAGGCGCAGCGGCCAGCCGGCGCCGTGGTCGACGAGGTCGTCGAAGTCCCGAGCGTAGGCATCGATCATCGCGGTCACGGGCATGAAGTCAAGGTGCGCATCGGCCAGGCGGGTCCGAGCTTCGGGCACCTCGGCGAAGGTGACGCCGGCCTTCGCGGACTTCCGGTTGTGCAGCCCGGCTGCGCCCAGCTCGAGCGCACGGGCCGCGACTCCGGCGTAGACGGCGGCGATGAGCAGCTGGAAGTTGCTCGTGATCGCGAAGGTGAGCAGATCGGGGTGCTTGCCGGCGGGGATGACGCGTGAGACCCGTTCGGGTTTCATCGGCACGTGGTCGAGGATCGTCGCCCGCGACTGCGAGGCCCGCATTCCCAGCACATCCCATTCGTCGGAGACCGTGATCCCGGGTGCATCGCGTTCGATGAATCCGTACACGAGCCGCCCCTCGGCCGGCTCGTCCGCATCGGGACCGGCGATCCCGTCGTCGTCGGAGGCCACGGCACCGTGGACGATGAGCCTGGTCCACACGGGAGACAGCGAGGTGAAGATCTTCACCCCGGTCAGTTCGTATCCGCCGTCGGCCGTCGGCACCGCCTCGGTGTTCGAGCCCTGCAGGACCCAGTCGTTCGACGGCTCGGAGATGCCGAAGGCGAAGATCTCACCGGCCCTGACCTCGTCGAACACCCAGTTCAGCGAGTCGTCGCCGCGGTCGGCCAGCGCCTTGACCACTCCGGTGGTCATGAGGTGCATGTTGATGGCCAGCGCCGTTCCCGGGGCTGCCGATGCCAGCCGCTGCTGAAGTCGGGAGACCTCGAACAGGCTCAGCCCTGGCCCGCCATGCGACTGCGGGACGAACAGCTGAGGATAGCCGAGTTCCGTGAGTTCGGCGAGGTCTTCGTCGAAGAATCGGTTCTCCCGGTCATAGACATCGGCTCGTTCGCGGAATCGTTCGAGCACATCATCGGGCAGGTACCGCGCGGCGAGCTCGCTCACACGTGTCTCACGGTCGGTCATCGGCTCTCCTTCGTCGAGGGGTCGTCTGCGTCTGTCGAGGGTCGGTCGCGTCAGTCGAGGGTGTCGCGGTCTGCGCGGTGCGGCGCAGGATGATCGCGCCGTTGTGCCCGCCGAAGCCGAACGACGTGGACAGCACAGTGTCGCCGGCCGCCTCGGCGAGGTTCGGTTCACCACCCATCTCACGGGCGTGACCTGCGACGATATTCCATTCGGGGAATTCGTTGTCGTCGAGGTTGAGCGTCGGGGGCAGCGTCTGATCACGCATCGACATGATCGCGATGATCGCCTCGACGACCCCCGATGCGCCGAGCAGGTGCCCCGTCGTCGATTTCGTCGCCGAGATCGGAATCGTCCGTCCGACCTCCCCCAGGGCGGAGTCGAAGGCTGCGAGTTCGGCTCGGTCGCCGGCCGGTGTGCCCGTGGCGTGGGCGTTGATGTGGTCGATATCGCCGGGTTCCAGCCCAGCATCGCTCACAGCCTGGACCACCGCCGAGGCGGCTCCCCGTCCCTGCGGATGCGGGTTCGTCGGGTGGTGGGCATCGCTGGCGGCGCCGAATCCGGCGAGCTCGGCCAACGGCGTCGTCCCACGTGAGGCCGCGGAGTCGGCGGATTCGAGGAGGATCGCGGCCGCACCCTGACTCATGACGAAGCCGTTGCGGCCCTGGTCGAAGGGTCGGCTGGCGGCGGTCGGATCGCCTTCGAATCCGGCGGCGAGCGCGCGCATGTTCGCGTTCGAGGCGAGATTGACCGGACCGAGGCAGTCCTCCATGCCGACGACGAGCACGGCATCGGCATAGCCGTGGCGGATGCGGCGCATCGCCTCGCCGAGGCCGATCGCCCCTGAAGCACACGTCGCCGAGACTCCCTGCCCAGGCCCGCGCAGGTCGAAGCGCTGGCTGATGAGCGCGGCCGCGGAATCCGGTGCACGTGGATGGACAGGGTCAGCGGCACGGATCTGGGGCCGTCTGCATCGAGGGCACGGGTGGCCTCCTGCATGGCGTCGACGGGCCCGGAACCGGTGGCGGCGATGACGGCCACACGGTCGCGGTCCCACGGCAGCTCCTCGGCCGGGGCGGGGACTCCCGCGTGGTCGAGCGCCTGGTCGGCGGCGGCGATGGCCCAGTGCTGGACGGGGCTGAGACGGCGGGCGAGCGCCCGGGGCAGGACCGCCTCGGCGTCGAAGTCCGTGATCTGCCCGCCGATCCGCACTGCAAGGTCGTCGAACCGCTCCCCTGCGAGGACGTCGATGGCGCTGATGCCGTCCCGCACTGACTGCCAGAGGGCTTCGGGATTCTGACCGCTCGGAGTGATGGCGCCGAGTCCGGTGATGACGACGTCGCGCATGCCATCTGTCCAGTGCCGATTGCTCCGGGATGCGTTCACAGCCGCTGTGCCTTTCCGCTCATGACCAGGTCAACGGTTTCGTGGCGGCGAATCTTCCCGCCGACGGTCCGCGGCAGCCGGTCGAGCAAGTAGAACCGTCGCGGCACGAACTGCGGGGCCAGTTCCGCCCGGGCGTGGTCGAGCAGTGCTGCTTTGTCGGGCCTGCTCGAGGTGCCGGCTCCGCCTGCGGAGTCGGAGGCCGGTTCGATGACGAGGGCGACGATGCTGCCGAGACCGTCGTCGGGCAGTGCGATCGCGCAGACCTCGCCGAGGCGGCCCCGCTCCGACCGGCGATCCCCGCGGTCGAATTCCTCGAAGGCTCGCTCGACCTCGGGCAGGGACACCTTGTGTCCTCCGGTGATCGCGATGTCGCCGGCCCGTCCGGCGAGCTGGAGGAGTCCGTTCTCGATCCGTCCCTGGTCACCGACCGTGGCCCAGCCGTCGGGGCGCCGCAGCTGAGCATCGGTGGTGCCGGTGACATAGCCGTCCGAGCAGGCGGCGGCCCTGATCCAGACCGTGCCGATGACTCCGTCGGGCAGGCGGGCACCGGATTCGTCACGGACCTCGACGCTGATGGTGTCGTAGATCGAGATCCAGGTGCCGTCGCCGTCACGGCTGTCGCCGATGAATCCGATCTCGGCGGCACCGTAGTAGCTGATCAGACGGGTGTCGGGGAGGACCTCGGCGAGTGCCGAACGGATGGATGCCGGCAGATTCGCTCCCCCGGTGACGACGAGGTCGAGACCGTGGAAGCGGGCCGGCGTTCGGCGGGCCGCCTCGGCGAGGGCCTTGACCACGGCGGGCACGGCGACGATGCGGGTGATGGCTTCGTCGGTGATGCGCGAGCCCATGGTGAAGGGGTCGAAGTCATCGGCGACGTGGACGCTGCCGCCGGTGGCGAGGCTTTCGATGACGGCGTAGAGGGTGAGGCTGTAGGACACGGGGCCCGGTGCCAGGTGGCCACCCCGGGGAAAGGTTCGAGGTGGGCCGAGGACACGGCCACGTTGTCGCGGTACTGCTGGCGGGTTTTGATGAAGGCCTTCGGGTTGCTCGTCGTGCCGGAGGAGAAGAGCATGAGGAACGGCTCGGACGGTTCGCGGACGGTCGGCGAGGTCGTATCGGCGGGATCGACGGCGGCCTCGCAGGCATGCAGCTTGGCCGCGGTGATGACGGTTCCGGTCCAGCCGGCGGCGGCGAGCGCCTCGGCGAGGACGTCCGAGTCGCTGATGACGAGGCCGATTCCCGTGGTCGTGATGACTCCGACCTGGTGGCTCAGCGGCCAGCGGGGGTCGATGGTGGCCGAGACCGCGCGAAAGCCGGCGAGGCCCGCGATGATGCGAGAGGTCTCGAACGCCGAGGTGAGGCTCACCGCCGTGATCGGGATGTCCTGGGTTTCGGGAGCAGGCGCCGGCGGGGCGGTCTGGGCGCCGTGGAGGGCGTCGACGGCGGCGCACAACGTGGCCGAGTCCGTGACGAGTTCGGCATACGTGAGGGAGCGCTGGACTTGTGCGCCCTCGGCAGAGTCGGCGCTCTCGTCCGAGGCAGATCCACCGGAGGGGCTTCCCACCAGCGCCAACCGATCCGGATCGGCGGCCGCAACCTCGAGGATCCTCGACGTGATGGGCATTTCCGTCCTCCTCGAACTCGTTCCTCGCGGGCCCGTTCCGGGCCAGCACGTGCCCATTCCTCAGCCGGCGTCAGCCTGCCCCGGGCACAGATCCTCAGTATAGGAGCGGCTCGATCGGCCCGTGGGTCAGGGTTGTCCTCCGCCGACGTGCCTCCTGCGAATGGCTTCGCCGCGACATCCGCGCAGAGTTCGAGGTGGATCCACCCGCAGAGAACACCCCTGCCCACGCAGAAAGGGCTGGCCCACATTCAAGACAGCGAAGAACGGGCTGGGTGTCGAGAAACGCATGCGCACACGCGTTTCTCGACACCCATCCCGTTTCTCGACGAAGGTTGAGGCCAACCTCGAGTCAGTCAGCCACGTAGTACATGCGCTTGTTGACGAACTCGTCCATGCCGTAGGGGCCGAGCTCGCGGCCGAAGCCCGAACGCTTCGTGCCGCCGAACGGGATCTCCGCGCCTTCACCGGCAGGGGTGTTGACATTCGACATGCCGACGTCGAGGCGCTGGGCGAGCTTCGCGGCGCGCTCCTCATCCTTAGCGAACACGGCGCCGCCGAGGCCGAAGCGAGAGTCATTGGCCAGGGCCAGTGCCTCGTCATCGCTGCTGACCTTGTACACGGTGGCCACGGGACCGAAGAGCTCTTCGCGGTAGGCGTCCATCTCCGAGGTGACTCCGGTGAGCACGGCAGGCGAGACGTAGGCCGAACCGTCGGCGGCGAGTTCGCCGCCGACGAGAGTCGCACCCTGCTCGACGGCGCGGTCGAGCTGCTTGCGCAGATTCTCGGCGGCCGAACGCGACGACAGGGGCGAGTACTTCCCGTCGCCCGCCTCGGCGGGGGTGCCCTTCTCCCAGGACTGGGCACGTTCGGTCAGTCCGGACACGAAGTCGTCGTAGATGTCGTCCATGACGATCATCCGCTTGTTCGCGTTGCAGACCTGGCCGGTGTTGTACAGGCGGGTGCCCCAGGCGGTGTCGACGGCCTCGTTCATATCATCGGTGTCGAGGACGATGTAGGGGTCGGAACCGCCGAGCTCGAGCACGGCCTTCTTGAGGTACTTGCCCGCGGTCGCGGCCACGGCCGATCCGGCGCGCTCGGAACCGGTCAGGGACACACCTTCGACGCGGTCATCAGCGATGATCGTCTCGATCTGCTCATGAGTGGCGTAGATGTTGTTGTACACACCCTCGGGAATGCCGCCTTCCTTCATGAGCTCGGCGATCTTCGCCGAGGAGCGCGGGCAGATCTCCGCATGCTTGAGGATGATCGTGTTGCCGAGCACGAGGTTCGGTGCGGCGAAGCGAGCGACCTGGTAGTACGGGAAGTTCCAGGGCATGATGCCCAGCAGCGCACCGACCGGGCGACGCTGGATGAAGGCCTTGCCGCCCGACATCGACTCGATCGGCTCATCGGCGGCGAACTTCGGTCCGTTGTCGGCGTAATAGTTGAAGATCGCCTCGCAGAACTCGGCCTCTTCCTCTCCTTCCGCGGTGGGCTTGCCCATCTCCTCAGCGATGATCTTCGCGAGCTCTTCTTTGTGCTCGCCGAAGAGAGCGGCGACCTTGTTGACGATCGCTGCGCGTTCCTCCATCGTCTTCTCGCGCCAGCTCAGGTAGCCCTTGTGTGCGGATTCGAGGACCTGCTGGACCTCTTCGTCGGTGGCATTGTCGAACTTCTCGACGACTTCACCGGTGGCCGGGTTCTCGACACGGTAGCCGCCTGCAGAACTGCCTACGTTGCTCATTCCAGACTCCTTTGACTTTGTGCGCGCCTGTTGGCGCCGCTGAAGCAATTGCATACCTCTTTGCCGCCCGAATCGACGGAATGCGTATGCCTGCCACCCACGCTATCAATACGTGACCCGTGCAACAAGTGCCGAAACCTGGGGGAATCCTCTGTCCCCGATCGCCCATGGTCCTCTCGCCGAGGCGGTGCGGATTCCGAATCGATCACGACGAAATCCGAACCGCCCGGCGGCGGGAACTCACCGACCGACGAGGTCGAGCCCGGCGCGCACGATAGAGTCCGTGTCGATCCCGTGGATCTCGTGGGCCTCCCCCACCGAGGAGGCCTGACCGAAGTCGGTGACGCCGAGGTTCCGTGTGCGATCCCCGCGCACCCCTGACAGGAACGCCAGAGTGTGCGGGTGACCGTCGAGGACGGTGACCAGCGGTGCGGGATGTTCGGCGGGGAAGAGCTCGTCGGCGATGGCCGAGCGGACACTCGAGCGGACCCGAGACCGATCCTGCACCGACCGGAACACCTTCGACGGTGAGCTGAGGCAGACGACTCCGGCCCGCACACCCAGGGATTCCAGTCGGGCCGCCGCCGCGATCACTTCGGTCATGATGGCCCCGGCGCCGACGAGGGTGACCTCGTCCTCGGCGGCCGGTCTGGCCGAAAGCCGGTAGCCGCCGGCGATGACCTGGTCACGGCGGCGTTCCCGCAGCAGCGGATCCTCGGGCACGCTCGCGAGCTCCTGGGCCACGGGCCGCGTCGTCAGCCGGAAGTAGCCGGAGTCGCCGTCCGGGTCGGCGAGTTCGCGCAGCGCTTCGAGCAGGGTCCACTCGAGGTCCTGGGCGAAGGCCGGCTCCCAGCTCGTCAGGCCCGGGATCTCCAGAGTCACCGAGGGTGTGTTGAACGACTGGTGCGCCCCACCTTCCGGCGCGAGCGACACACCCGAGGGCGTGCCGACCATGATCGAACGCCCACCCGCGTAGAGGCTGAAGGTCCAGGGTTCCAGGGCCCGGTTGATGAAGGGATCGTAGATCGTGGCGATCGGCAGCAGCGGCTGTCCCCAGCGCTGCCCGGTGGACCCGAGCTCTCCGGCCAGGGAGACGAGATTGACCTCGGCGATGCCGAGTTCGATGTGCTGTCCGCTCGTGCCCTCCTGCCAGCGCAGCACCCGTTCCCGGTCATCGGAGAACCAGTCATGCCGGCCAGCCGGGGACCAGATCCCAGTCTTGTTGATCCATCCGCCGAGGTTTGTCGAGGTCGCGACGTCCGGCGACAGGGTCACAACGCGCTGGGCCACCTCGGGGGCGACGTGCTTGAGGTCGGAGAGGAACCGGCCAAGCGCCGCCTGCGTGGAGATCGTCGGTCGCGGGGTGAAGCCCAGTTCGGCAGGCACCGCGGCCACGGCATGGTTGGTGACCGGCTCTCGCCGCAGCCGCTGCGCGGTCTCGGCACAGAATCGGCCGGCCGGGGTGTCCGGAGCGAAGGCGACCCAAGGGTCATCGAGGTCCATCCCCGAGGCGGCAGCGAGTTCGCGCATCTGCGCTTCGGTCAGCTGCGCGGCATGGTTGCCGGGATGGCCTTCCGTGGCCAGCCCCTTGCCCTTGATCGTGTAGGCGAAGACGACCGTCGGCCGGTCGTCGTCGATGGCGTCGAACGTCGACACGAGTTGGCCGAGGTCATGTCCGCCCAGGTCACGGATGAGGGAAGCGAGACCGTCCGCGTCGAAGCCGTCGATGACCGCGGACAGGGCGGCCGCCTCGGTGTCGGTGAGACCCGCGAGCAGCCGGTCGTGGATCTCGGACGGATGGGCGCGCAGCAGCCGCTGGTATTCGGGATTGGGCATCTGCACGAGCCGATTCTTGAGCGCCTCACCGCCGGGGGCCGCGAACACGGCTTCGAGTCGGCGCCCCCACGGACAGGTGAGCACCTGCCACCCGGCGGCATCGAACATGCCCTGCAGACGGCGGATCTGGACATCGGGAATGACCCTGTCGAGCGACTGCCGGTTGAGATCGACGATCCACACGATCTCACCGAGGCTGCGCACCTCCGGATCGATGATCGCCTCCCACACCGCCCCTTCGTCCATCTCCGCGTCGCCGAGCAGGGAGTAGAAACGGCCGGCTCCGGGGTCTCGGGGAACCGGTCGGAGACGTAGCGGTGGGACAGCGCCGCCCAAATCGGGGCGGTCGCCCCGATGCCCACGGACCCGGTGGAGAAGTCCACCGTGTCCGGGTCCTTCGTCCGTGACGGATAGGGCTGGAGCCCCCCGCGGCTGCGCAGCGTATCGAGGAATTCCTCGCCGAGGTCGCCGAGCAGATAGTTGATCGCGTGGAGGACCGGCGAGGCATGCGGTTTGACCGAGACGCGGTCGATCGCGCGCAGTCGGGTGAACCACAGTGCGGTCATGATCCCCGTCATCGAGGCCGACGAGGACTGGTGGCCGCCGACTTTGACCCCGTCCGGGTTGACTCGCCCCCGGTTGGCACGGTCGATGATCGACGTCGCCAGCCACAGCACGCGCTGGGCGATCTCGTCGAGGACCTCCTCGTCGCCGGAGGCCGAGGCCCGCAGCGGACGGTCGTTCGTCCCCGGCGGGCTGACCTGCAAGGAGGTCTCGAATTGGTGGCGGTCCATGTCCTGTGCGCTCGGTTCCTGTGCGGTGCTCATCGTCAGAAGATCTCGGAGTAGGCGTTGAGGGCGAGCTGTCCGCCGAGGTGGGCGTAGAGGACGGTCGAATCCTTGCCGATCGTGCCGTCCCCGACGAGGTCGAGAAGTCCGGCCATCGACTTGCCCTCGTAGACGGGGTCGAGGATGACGCCTTCGAGTTGCGCGGTCGTGCGGATCGCGTTCACGGTCGTCTCGTCGGGGATGCCGTAGGCCGGGCCTTCCCAACCGGTGCGGATATCGACGTCGTCGTCTGTGATCTCACGCCCGAGGCCGATGAGTTCGGCAGTGGTGTTCGCGATCCTCTTCACCTGGTCGCGGGTCTTCTCGATCGTGGCCGATGCATCGATTCCGATGACCTTGCGAGGGCGCCCGCCGGCGGCTTCGAGAGCCGCGAATCCGGCGATCATTCCGGCATGGGTCGAGCCGGTCACGGTGCACACGACGATGGTGTCGAAAAAGACGCCGAGTTCCTTCTCCTGTTCGACGACCTCATACGCCCAGTTCGCGAAGCCGAGTCCGCCGAACTTGTGCTCGGAGGCACCGGCCGGGATCGGGTAGGGCTTGCCGCCTGATTCTTCGACCTCGGCCAGGGCGTTCTCCCAGCTCGAGCGGATGCCGATGTCGAATCCGGCCGCGTCGAGGCGGACGTCGGCACCCATGATGCGCGAGAGCTCGATATTGCCGACCTTGTCGTTGACCGGGTCCTCCCAGTCCACCCAACGTTCCTGCACGAGGCGCGCCTTCAGTCCCAGGTGAGCGGCGACGGCGGCGACTTGGCGGGTGTGGTTGGACTGGTAGCCGCCGATCGAGACGAGGGTGTCCGCGCCCGAGGCGAGGATGTCGGGAACGATGTACTCGAGCTTGCGGGTCTTGTTGCCGCCGAAGGCGAGTCCGGAGTTGACGTCTTCGCGCTTGGCCCAGACGCGGGCCCCGCCGAGGTGGTCGCTCAGTCGGGGAAGCTCGTGCACGGGGCTCGGTCCGAAGGTGAGTGGGTAGCGATCGAAATCGGTGATGGCCATGGTGTCCTCTGTTTCTCTGGGGCTGTTCTCAGCGGTCTGAGTTATCTGGGGTTTGTCTCTGGGACGGCTGGTGCTCTCCGGGCGATCGTTCGCCACGCAGTGTGTCCTGAATCGCATCCGGCAATATGCAATATATTGCATTCTGCAGATGGCTACAATAGGTCAGAGTTCGAGTCCCATCCCGCGGGACGAGACCTACCCACACAGAGACAAGGTGACCGAGCGTGCCGATCCCCACGGATTCCCCCACCCCGCAGCGCAGCCTGCTGCGCGATGACGTCTATCGGTCGATCCGCGACGCCATCGTCCGCGGCCAGCTCGCCCCCGGCGAACAGCTGCGTGATCAGGAGCTCGGCGCCTGGCTGCAGGTGTCCAGGACCCCCGTCCGCGAGGCCTTGCAGCGCCTCGCCCAAGCCGGACTCGTCGTCGCGGAGCCGGGCCGGATGACGCGCGTGGCCCCAGAGGATCCGGAACTCATCCTCGCTGCCCGGCAGATCGCCGCCGAACTCCACGGTCTGGCGATCGACCTCGCCTTCCCCGCCCTCGACGAAGCGGCGCTGGCTGAGATGGAGCAGGCGAACGGCCGATTGAGCGCGGCCCTCGCGGCCGGCGATGCCGAGGCGGCGATCGCGGCCGATGACGACTTCCACGAGGTGGCCCTCACTCGATCCGGCAATCCCCTCATTCCCGATCACCTCGAGGTCGTCACCGCCACTCTGCGCCGAGCGGAGTTCCTGCACTTCGAATCGGTGGAGGGATCGGCCTCACCGGAGCAGCACACCGAGATCATCGCCGCCGTCCGTGCCGGTGAACATGCGCATGCCGTCGCACTGACGAAGGCGAACTGGTCAACCATCGAAGGGGATTCGCCGCAGACGGCCTGAGTCGAACACCTTCCGACTGCGGATTCCGAATCGGCAACACCACTGCCTCCTCGACAACGCCACCGTCATAGCCAATTCATTTAGTCATCTGATGACTTGTGCTAGAGTCCTCACCACGATCACCGACGATCAAAGGACTGACGATGTCATCAATGACGAAACGCATCACGACCACCCTGCTCGCGACCGCCGCGAGCGCTGCTCTTCTGACCGGTACAGCTGCGGCCCCAGGAATGGCCGCCACCGCACAGACAGCACAGACCGCACCTGCGCATTCTGCCGCCGCTCACACCACCGGCAAGAAGGCATCGACGATACCGGCCGCCCCGTCGGCCGGCTGCGGCACCGAGCAGAAGCCCGGCAATGATGAGAAGACGATCCCTACGGAAGACGGCGAGCGCAGCTACCGCATCAACATCCCGCGCGACTACGAGCTTGAGACTCCCCTGCCGCTCGTCCTCGGGTTCCACGGCAACGGGTCCGACGGTGCCGAGTTCCAGAACTACACGGGACTGCCGACCCTGCCCGCGATCACCGTCTTCCCCGACGGCGACGAAAGCGATGGCAAACGTTCCTGGCAGGGTGCTCCTTACGCCAGCGGTGCCGATGACGTCGCGTTCGTCGCCGATCTGCTCGATTCGATCGAATCCGAGCACTGCATCGACCTCAATCGGGTCTATGCCACCGGCAAGTCGAACGGCGGCGGCATGGTCTCCGTCCTCGCTTGTCACCTGCGCGATCGCTTCTCCGCATTCGCTCCCGTCGCCGGCGCGTACTACCCGCAGTCGACGGAGGGCTGCGACTACTCGACCCCGACGCCGATGCTCGCGATCCACGGCACGGGTGACGCCACGATGCACTACGAGGGAGGTCACCGCCAAGGCGAGGACTACCCCGGTGTGCGCGAATGGATCCAGCCCTGGGCGGGGGCCTCCGGCTGCACGAAGTCCGCTGACCGCCAGGTCGGCCGCAAGGGCGAAGATGTCGTGCGCACCCAGTGGGCACAGTGCAGCGAAGGAAAAGAAGGCGGCCGCTCACCCGGCAAGCCCGGCGGATCTGCCGCCGTCGAGCTCTACTCCGTCGCCGACGGCGGCCACGTCTGGCCAGGTGAAGTCGTCTACAGCGGCGGCGGATATGTCACTGAGGATTTCTCGGCCACGGACACGATCTGGGACTTCTTCCTCAACCACCCGGGCGCCACCAAAGGCCCCGCCCAGAAGTGACCGTTGACACGTCCACCCCAAAGTGATTAGATGACTTAAACACTTGAAGGAGAGCACCATGACGTCCACCGTCGGACTCGTCGAACGCCTCACTCGCGAAATAGTCGACACCATCCGCTCCGAGAACCTGCAGCCCGGGCAGACCCTACCCTCGGCGAAGGTCCTTGCCGCACGCTTCGAGGTCACCGTGCCCACCGTCCGGGAGGCCCTTCGCCGGCTCGAGGCCACGGGTTCGGTCGAGCTCAAGCACGGTTCGGGCACCTACGTCCGCGAAGCGATCAACCGCCGCATCCTCGACAACCCGCACTATGTGCCCGTCGACCTCGCGGCGGCCATCGAACTCCTCGACGCCCGCATCGCGATCGAGCCCGGCATCGCCGAGCTCGCCGCGGCCGTTCAGGCACCCGACGCCGTGGCCTCCATGGAGTCCGCGCTCGACAATGCGCTGCAGGTCGAGACCGCGGTCCCGGCCGGTCACTTCCACGTCGAACTCGCTCGCGCTTCGGGCAACCGTGCGCTGCACGAGATGCTCGTGTCCCTGCTGGCCATCCACTCCCGCACCCAACAGGCGGCACGCACCAGCTACGACCGACTGCGCGATCACGACGAGCACGCGGACATCCTCGACGCGATCCGCCGCGGCGACGGATTCGAAGCCTCCCACCGCACTCGCAAGCACCTCGAAGCGATCAAGGCGGCCGTCCTCGCCGATTGGACCGACGAACCCGACTCCGCGCAAGGAACCCAGTAATGACCCGCCTCACGATCACGGAGATCCGCTCGCATATCCGCGACTACGCCGAACTCACTTCATTGGAGGTCGAACTCGCGAAGGACCGAAACAGCCTGCTCGTCCTTCCCGTCGGCGCCTGTGAACAGCACGGTGACGGCCTGCCTCTGGGCACCGACAACATCCGCGCCGCTCACGTCGCCCGTGCCGTCGTCGACAGACTGTCTGTCCTCGATGAACGCGCCGGTGGAGATCAGAACAGAGCCTTCGTCCTGCCCGGCATCGACTACGGCGTCTCCCCGCACCATCGCTTCCTGCCCGGCACGATCAACATCGGCCCGCAGCTGTTCATCGACCTCGTCTCCTCGATCGTGCGCCAGCTCGCCGATGCCGGATTCGACAGGCTCCTCGTCATCACCGGACACGGCGGCAACCTCTCAGCCCTCGGCGTGGTCCAGCAGGCCCTGCTCGCCACCCACCCCGACTTCGTCTTCGCCTACGCCCCGGTCTCCGGCTTGGCCACCGAGGCGACTGCCGCCCTTCCCCGTACCGAGGTCAGCGGCCACTGCGGAGAGTCCGAGACCTCGCAGATGCTCGCCATCGACGAATCCCTCGTCGATTCTGGCCATCTCAACCCCGGCGCCACCCGGCTCGACGATCTCGACCCGCGCGCCCGACTCTCGCGAACGAAATCACCGTCAACAGCGGTGACGTTCGATCGCTACGCCGACAACGGCGTCCTCGGCGATCCACGGACCGCCACGGCCGCGGCGGGGAGGACATCCTCGGCGAGGTCGTCGACCGACTCGTCGCCTACTGTCAGGAGCTGCAGAGACTGTGACACCCGCTTCTCACTGACCGGCCGCCCGGCCGAGCACCCCACCACCGATCACCCGATTCCAGTGCCGTAATCACCGTGCCCTGGTGGACCCTGCCCGAAAATCCCGCCTGAACTCTCAGGAGCTCACAATGAAACCGACCCAGACCACCGCCTCCGCGCAGACCGACGAGCACGAGAAGCTGCCGCTGGTCATCCGCGCCCTCAACGTCATCGAAGTCGTCGGCAACAAGCTGCCGAACCCCTTCTGGCTGTTCTGGATCCTCGCGGCGATCCTCGCCGTGCTCAGCCTCATCCTCTCCCTCGCCGGCGCGGGAGTCGAGGATCCCGGCACCGGGGAATGGACCCCGGTGAACAATCTTCTCAGCGGCAGCGGCATCGCCATGGCCGTGAGCACCGCGCTCGACGCCTATGAGACCTTCCCCCCGCTGATCACGATCATGGTCGTCATCATGGGCGTGGCCCTGGCCGAGCGCACGGGACTGCTGTCGACGGCGATGAAGGTCTCGATCGCCCGCGTCCCCGCCGGACTCATCGTGTTCACGGTTGCGTTCATGGGCACGGTCTCCCACGTCGCCTCGGCGGCGGCCTATGTCATCCTCGTGCCGCTCGGCGGGATGGTGTTCAAGGCCGTGGGCCGCTCCCCCGTCCTCGGCGTCATCGTCGCCTACACCTCGATCGCCTCCGGCTACGACGCCAGCCCGATCCCGACGCCGAACGACGCGATCTTCGCGGGCATCACGACCGCCGCGGCGAACATCATCGACCCCGACTACATCGTCACCCCGATCGGCAACTGGTACTTCAACATCGCCAGCTCCTTCCTCCTGGCCATCGTCATCACGATCGTCACCGAGCTCGTGCTCATGAAGCGCGACAACCTCGAAGCCGACGAGGATGCCGAGCACGAAGACCTCGTCATCACCGACACGGAGCGCAAGGCACTGCGCTACGCGATGTTCGCCGTCATCGCCGCGGTCATCGCCATCGTCGTCCTCGTCGTCCCGGACGGTGCGCCCCTGCGCGGCGATGGCCCCTTCGGCGAGTCCCCGTTCCTCACCGGAATCGCCTTCCTCATCGCCATGCTTTTCGGCATCGGCGGCATCGTCTACGGCTTCCGCGAGGGCACGATCGAGACCTGGTCGGACGTGCCGAAGCTGATGGGTCAGGGGCTCGCCTCGATCTCCGGGGTCCTCGTCCTCTTCTTCGCCATCGCCCAGTTCCTCGAGTACTTCGAGTGGACGAACATCGGCATGCTCGTCTCGGTCTCCGTGTCCGAACTCTTCACCGGGCTCGGTCTGCCGACGTGGGTGGTGTTCATCCTCGTCCTGCTCGTGCTCTCCGTCGTCAACGTGCTCATCACGTCCGGCTCGGCGATGTGGGCGATCATGGCCCCGGTCATCGTGCCGCTGCTCATGCTGCTCGAGGTGCCGCCGGAGACCTCGCAGGCGATCTTCCGCATCGCCGACTCGGGTTCGACGGCCATCACCCCGATGAGCCCGTACTTCATCCTCGCGCTCGGCTTCATGCAGAAGTATCAGAAGAACGCCGGCATCGGCACCCTCGCCTCGCACACCCTGCCGTTGGCCGTGTGCATGACGATCAGCTGGAGTCTGCTGTTCTTCCTGTGGTGGGGCCTGGGCATTCCACTCGGTCCCGATGCCCCAGTGCGCTGAGGTGCATTGAGATGCGCTGACCGCGCCCGCTCCGGTATTCGCCGCAGCCACCGATACCTGGTCAACGCCAGGCCGGGCAAGGCCGATTCCATGCCGAACAGGACGATGTGCGCGGCAAGGGTGACTGACTTCTGAAACGAGTTCTGAAAGCTGAGTTTTGAAAGTTTTGTTCACGGCTCTTCCCGGCCCGCTCCTCGTCACCGAGTCCGAACCTCCGGGCCCTGGACGCGGGCCCGACCCTCGATTCGAAGACCACGAATACAGCATCTGATCTGGAATGATGTCGCCACGCCCGATCTGGCAGGTAGGCTTTCCACGCGGTCATACGGCCGCCCGAACTCTCCCCCCTTGAGAACACCGGCAACAAAAGATGTTGACGCTCAAACTTCAGCCGCGATACTGTCGGGTAACACCCCGTAGTAACTTACGTCACACGCTGATGCCCACCGAGCCTTCGGTGGTCAAGTGGTCAAGGAGGATCAATGAAGTTCCGCAACCCCAGCCTCATCCGCAGGCTCGTCTCGTCTCATGCCGGTCGCATCGCCATGGTCGCGATTCCCACCGGCGTCGTCTCAGCCATGCTCATGGGCGGGGTAGCCCAGGGTGCGGTGCCGGTCTCGTTCGCCATCTCCGGCACTCAGTTCAAGATCTCCTCGACGGAGCTCGATGGAACCGGCTTCTCCCAGTACAGCGGAGTCGCCAAGGACGCAGAAGGCGCCAAGCACTCCGTCGTCACCGCAAACATCAAGAACGCGAGCCTGGAGAACCTCTGCCAGTCGGCCGTGCAGGAAACTCCCCTGGGCAAGGTCGGAATCCTCATCAAGGCCGGCGGCAAGGGCGAACCAGCCACGGCGAAGGACCTGCAGATCGGCATGACCGGACTCGAGGGCGATGCGTCGTTCAAGAACATCCGGATCGGCGTCGATGCCTCCGACGTCAACACGAAGGAAAAGGGCAGCAAGGGCGACTTCTCGCAGGACGCCGATACCGTCAACATCAAGGACCTCAAGCAGGATTCCTGGTCGACCACGGCCTCGGTCTTCACGCTCAAGGACATGTCGCTGAAGCTCACCGACGGATCTGAGCAGTGCGACTGATGAGGGACTCAGCAGCCAACGGGCAGCCGACCGATGAACGGGAGGCCGCCGATCAGGAGGCAACCGTGCAGAAGACGAGCCTGCTTGCGCTGTCCCGGCGGAGTCGACGCGCCGATGAGCAGAGCGACTCTTCCGAATCCGGCGTCGAGACGGCCGAGTTCGCCGTCCCGGCGCCGGAGGCCGGGGATGCCGACAGCAGCGAGGGAGCCGAGATGAGCGAACGCGCCGAGAAACGCCAGGGGTTCAAGCACTGGCGTCGGCAGCGCCCCTTCATCGGAGGAGTGCTTGCCGTCCTCGGAGGAATCGAGCTGTTCTTCTCCGGACAGTTGGACCTCGGCAACATGCAGATCCAGTTCGGCATCGAGGGACTGCAGGCGACGGTCTTGCCGATCGCCATCGTCGTCCTCGCTCTGCTGTCGATCTTCCGCCCCACGCATCACGTGTTCTACGGGATCATCGCCCTCGTCCTCGCAGTCTATTCACTCATCGGAGTGAACCTCGGCGGGTTCATCATCGGCATGCTGCTGTCCTCCGTCGGCGCGATCCTCATCGTCGCCTGGATGGGACCGCGCGGGCCGAAGGAGTCCGAAGCCGCTGAGGGGGAGACTGCATGAGGGCACCCAGCCGCCGCACGGCCTCAATCCTGGCGGCAGCTGTCCTGATCCTCCCGACGACTCTCGGGGCGGGTTCGGTTGCAGCCGCCCAATCGTCACCGCTGTGCTCACTCGTGGGCACCTGCGATGACAAGGATTCCGCAAAGACCCAGGACCCCGCACCTGCGGATGACCTGTCTCCCGGCATGCCGGTGAAGCCCAGTGATCCGCCGACGTCCGACCCCTCGCTGCCCGCACCGGGCCCCACGGATGAACCGAGCGAGGAGCCGACGGAGGAGCCTTCCGAAGAACCCACGGACCCGGGAGGAGGCCTGGGACTCGATGAGCCCAGTGACGACCCGACCGAGGACGAGGACTCGGAGGAAGAAGGCAACGGAGAGTTCCCATCCGAAGCACAGATGGATGAGAACGCGCCGACCTTCACGGAGACTCCGGCTGCGATGGGATCCGAATCCCTGTCGTTCAAGGGCCTCAAGGGGATTTCGTTCGTCTCGGTGCCCACCGCTGACGGCGGGTCCATAGTGGTGCTGAAGATCCAGGCCGACGAGATCACGATCGAGGAATTCTCGCTGACGGTGAAGCCGCCCGAGGAGCACGAGGGATTGGTGACCACGGCCGACACGATGACGCTCAGTGGCAATGTCACTACTTACATCGGTTCGATCACCGCCCAGACGAAGGACGGGAAGTCGCTGACCATCGGGCCGGAGACCCCTCCGCCCATGGACGACGTCGAACCCGGACTTCTGCGAGTCACGATGGGGCTCGTCGGCTCCACCGCTGATTCGATCTCCTACTCCAACACCGATCAGAAGCTCAAGAAGGCCGAAGACTGACCTTGAGTCAGAGGGAAAGGCCCGAAGGCCGCGGACTCAGTCCGCGGCCTTCTGCCGTTCCTGCTTCTTCCGGCGCAGATTATCGCGGACCTCGCGCAGCTTGTCGCGTTTGCGCTTCCGCCCCGCTTCGGCGGCCTTGATCTGCTCCTGGGTGGGTTCGTGGTCACCCATACCGACCTGGAGCTCGACGGGGGTGATCTCCCGCATCACACCGGCGTCGATCTTCTTGCGCAGCCGCAGGATCTCGAGGCGGAGGATGCGGGCGAGGAAGTAGATGCCGAGCAGGTTCGGGAACGCCATGAGGAAGAAGATCGCATCGGAGAAGGCGATGACCGAGTCCAGCGACATCGATGCGCCGACGATGACGCCGAGGATCCAGAAGATCTGATAGCCCTTATCGGCGGCCTTCGAGTTGTTCGTCAGGTAGCCCAGCGCCTGCTGACCGTAGTAGCCGTAGGCGAGGATCGTCGAGAACGCGAAGAGCACGACGGCGATGGTGAGCAGGATCGGGAACCAGCTCGAGACCGTGCCGAAGGCCTGCGCGGTCAGCCCGATTCCATCCTCGGTGCTTTCCCTGTAGAGGCCGGTGGTGATGATCGCCAGCGAGGTCAGGGTGCAGATGATGACGGAGTCGATGAGCGGCTCCCACATCGCCACGAATCCCTCCGTGGCCGGCTTCGTCGTCTTCGAAGCGGCATGGGCCATACCGGCGGAGCCGATTCCCGCGGCATTGGAGAACAGAGCTCGCTGAATTCCGACGATCGCCACGCCCACGGCGCCTCCGGCGGCTCCGCTGGGGCTGAAGGCACCGGTGAACATGAGCGCGAAGGCATGGGGGATCTGCCCGGCGTTGAGGACGAGGATGACGATGATCGAGACGAAGTAGAGAATCGCCATGAGGGGAGTCAGCTTCGACGTCCACTGTCCGATCTTCCTGATCCCGCCGAGGATGACCAGTGCGGTGAAGGCGGCGATGATCGCGCCGATGAGCCAGAGTTTGTCGGCGAAGAAGCTCGACTCGTCTCCGGTGGCCTGAACGATGATCGCGGCCGCCTGGTTCGCTTGAAACAGGTTGCCGGCTCCAATGACGCCGAGTACGGCGGTGAGCGCGTAGAAGGCGGCGAGGAACTTCCCGAGCTTGGGTCGGCCGATCTCGGCCAGGCCTGCCCGTAGGTAGTACATCGGTCCGCCGGAGACGGTGCCGTCCTCGTTGATCTGCCGGTATTTCACGCCGAGTGTCGCCTCGGCCATCTTCACGGTCATGGCGAAGAAGCCGAAGATGATGATCCACAGGGCGGCGCCGGGGCCGCCGATCGTGATCGCCACGGCCACACCGGCGATATTGCCCAACCCGACGGTTCCGGAGAGTTCGGTGGCGAGCGCCTGGAAGCTCGAGACCTGTCCCGGGTCGGTCTTACGGGTGAAGCGCCCGCGGATGATGCCGATGGAGTATCGGATTCCGGTGATCGGCTGGAAGCGGAGGTAGACGGTGAGGAAGACGGCGGCGGCCATGAGCCACACGACGATGAGCGGAATGCCGAGCGAGCCGATCTGCAGCTCGAAGAAGACGATATTGCTGAAGGTCTGTGCCGCCGGACCGAGGAAGGATTCGATGGCCTCGTCGACTCCGGCGGCGACGAGATTGTTCCCTGTGGCGGAAAGGTCGGCCGCGGAGGCGGTGTGGGCGAGATTTTCGGTTATGGAAGTCATATCTGCGGGCGCGTCATTGCGTTTCGTCCGGAGGGTTGGTCCGGGACCGGCACCTGTCATCAACGTAGCAACCGGATAGACCGGTGTCAGCGATCGCTCAGGAAAAGTGCGTGGCTCTGAGGGTTCTCACAATTTCTTGAGTTTTCAAAGACCTCCGGAACTCCCCTGACCAGTGAGCAGCGTCTCCTCGCCCATCGGACTGCACTCGCCTATCCGCCGGACGGACTTATCCGTCCTGCCGAGCGGAGAGGAAGTCGACGAAGGATCCGGCCAAGCGGCGGCCTGCTTCCTGGAGTTCTGCGTCGTGAGCCTCGACCTCCGCGATGATCGAGTCCTCGGTCTTGCCTGCGGGCAGGGCCAAGTCATTGCCGTCCAACCAGCGAGCGATCTGTGTCGCATCCGTTTCAGGATGGAACTGGGTGCCCCACGCGAATTCGCCGAGGCGGAAGGCCTGGACCGGGGCGTCGGAACCAGTGATCAGGAGTTCGGCTCCGGGCGGCAGCGCCATCTCCTCCTGATGGAAGAGCACGGAGGGCAGCGACTCCCCTTCAGTCTCCCCAGCGCCGGTTGACCCGCCACCGGCCAGCGCCCCGAAGACCGGGTCGGCTTCCCTTGCGGAGGTGACACCCAGTTCGTAGATCCCGATCTGCGGGTGTGCCCGCCGAGTGATCGGAGCATCGCCGGCGACAGCGAGCATCTCGCCACCGAGACAGATGTTGAGGCTCGGGAACTCCCCGGTGATCGACCGGCGAAGCAGGTCCCTGACCTCGGGGAACCAGGGATTCTCAGCGTCCTCGGTGGGCCCTGCGGATCCGCCGAGGACGATGAGAGCATCGAACGAACCGAGCTCCGGAATGACCTCGCCGAGGTACGGACGGGTCACCACCACCTCGGCGCCGGCTTCGGACAGCCATTCACCGAACCGCTGCGGTCCAGTGCCACGTTCGTGTTCGATGGCGAGGATGCGCACCCGGCGCTGGGAATCGATGCTCATGGCTCCATCCTCTCACCCTCCATGCGTCTCTATTCGGCGGTGACGTAGGCCGAGGAGATACCGCCGTCGACCGTGAAGGTCGAAGCGTTGACGAAGGAGGAGTCGTCGCTGGCGAGGAAGGCCACGGCGGCGGCGATCTCCTCAGGTTCGGCGAAGCGCCCACCGGGGCAGTGGACGAGTCGCCGCTGCGCCTGCACGGGGTCCGAGGCGAAGAGCTCACGCAGCAACGGGGTGTTCACCGGTCCCGGGCACAGTGCGTTGACGCGGATGCCGTCCTTCGCGAACTGGACGCCGAGCTCACGGCTCATCGACAGGACTCCGCCTTTCGACGCCGAGTAGGAGATCTGCGAAGTCGCCGCTCCCATGAGCGCGACGAATGACGCCGTATTGATGACCGACCCCGAGCCCTGCTTGACCATGTGCTCGAGGGCGTACTTGCTGCATAGGTAGACGGAGGTGAGGTTGACCGTCTGCACCCTCGCCCAGGCCTCGATGTCGGTGGTGAGGATCGAATTGTCGTCGGTCGGGTTGATACCGGCGTTGTTGAAGGCGACGTCGACGCGTCCGAAGTGCTCGACGGTGCGGGCGAAGAGGTTCTTCACGTCCTCCTCATCGGCTACGTTGACTCGCACGAAGAGTCCGCCGAGCTCGTCGGCGACCTCGGGTCCACGCACTTCGTCGAGGTCGCCGATGACGACCTTCGCGCCTTCTTCGGTCAGACGGCGGGCGCTGGCGAGTCCGATGCCCGAGGCACCGCCGGTGATGACGCAGATCTTGTCCTTGAGTCGGTTTGCCGCAGTGGTCATGATTCTCCTGATGATCGTGGTGATGAGGTGGCAGGTGGATTGGTCAGCGCGCTGGCCGGGTGGCGAAGAAGACGTTCTTGACCTCGGTGAATGCGGACACGGCGTCGGGGCCGAGTTCGCGGCCGAGTCCGGACTGCTTGAATCCACCGAACGGGGTCGAGTAGCGGACCGAGGAGTGCGAGTTCACCGACAGGTTGCCGGCCTCGACTCCGCGGGAGACCCGCATCGCCCGGTCGAGATCGTTCGTCCAGATTGAGCCGGAGAGTCCGTATTCGGTGTCGTTGGCGATGCGCAGAGCATCCTCTTCGGTATCGAAGGGGACGACAGAGAGAACGGGGCCGAAGATCTCCTCGCGGAAGTCGGCCGTCGCTGTGTCGGGCGGGGTGAGCACTGTCGGCGGAAACCAGAAGCCCGGGCCTTCGGGTGCAGAGCCGGTGAAGGCCACCTCGGCGGCGGCCACATAGCCGGCGACCTTCTCTCGGTGAGCTGCAGTGACCAGCGGACCCATGTCCGTGTCCTCGCGGCTAGGATCCGCACAGGCGAAGGACCCGACGAAGGATTCGAGTGCGGCCATGAAGTCGTCGTAGATCCCGCGCTGGACGAGCAGCCGGGATCGGGAGCAGCAATCCTGGCCGGAGTTGTCGAAGACGCCTCCGGGGGCAGCGGCCGCGGCGGCCGCGACATCGGCGTCGTCGAAGACGATGTTCGCGTTCTTCCCGCCGAGTTCGAGAGTGAGGTTCTTCACCTGCGCTGCACAGCCGGCCATGATCCTCTTGCCCACCTCGGTAGATCCGGTGAAGACGACCTTGCGTACGGCCGGGTGGGTGACGAAGCGCTCCCCGACGACGGATCCCTTGCCGGGGATGATCTGCAGAACGCCCTCGGGCAAGCCCGCTTCGAGGGCGAGCTCGCCGATGCGGATCGCGGTCAGGGGCGTGATCTCGGCGGGTTTGAGGACCACGGTGTTCCCGGCTGCCAGGGCAGGGGCGAAACCCCACCCGGCGATGGGCATCGGGAAGTTCCAGGGGACGATGACGCCGACGACGCCGAGCGGTTCGGCGAAGGTGATGTTCACTCCCCGTCGACGGGGATCTGCCGACCGAAGAGCCTCTCCGGCACCGCCGCATAGTATTCGAGGACATCGCGGACGTTGCCGGCCTCCCATCGGGCGTTGCCGATCGTGTGTCCGGCGTTGGCGACCTCGAGCCGAGCGAGCTCTTCGTTGGCCGCGTCGACTTTGTCGGCGAAGCGCCGCAGGAGCCTGGCGCGATCGGCGGGGGCGACGGTCCGCCAGGATTCGAAGGCCCTCGCCGCCTTCTCGATCGCTCGGTCCGTCTGCTCGAGGTCGGCGAGTTCGACGTCGGCGATCGGCTCTTCCGTCGCCGGGTTGATGACGGTGTAGATGCTCACTTCGGTGCTCTCCTTGTTCCTCTGTCTGTCGCGTGTCGTCGTGCCGCTCGAACGAGGGCGCGGACGACTCGGTCGTCATCGGGGGCGTGTTCGGGATGCCATTGGACGGCGAAGAGCCATCCGCCGTCAGCCGGATCTCCTGTCTGATTCACGGCCGGGTCCGGTTCGATGATCTCGACGAGTCCTTCGGGACTGCGTCCGGTCGCCCGCAGACCGTCGCCGAGGCGGTCGATCCCCTGATGGTGATAGCAGGGTGCCGTGGTTGCCTCGCCGAGGATCTCCCTGGCCAGTGACCCGGCTTCCGTGGTCACCGTGACCTCGCCGTAGACGCCGGGGGCGGGCTGATAGTCCGAATGCCCGAGCGACTCCGGCAGATGCTGGCTCAAGGTGCGCCGGCGCGACGTTGATGACCTGCATCCCGCGGCAGATGCCGAGCACAGGCAGTCGGCGCTGCCGCGCGGTCGCCAGGAGCATCATCTCGCTCGAGTCGCGGAACGGGTGGGACACGGTCGTCTCGTGCGGATCCTGACCGTACTCGGACGAACCGACATCGGCTCCTCCGGCCAACAGCAGGCCATCGACACGGTCGAGGACCGCAGGGGCCTGACCGTGGGGCGGCAGGAGTACGGGGATGGCACCGGAGGCGGCGACCATGCGCACGTAGTCGCCCGGGATGAGAGCCGCCTCGGTGTCCCAGACTCCCCACTGGGCCCGCTGCATGTAGCAGCTGATGCCGATGACGGGGTCAGAGTCGTTCGAAGCCACGGAGCCTCTCCCAGTCGGTGACAGTTGCGTTGTAGGCCTCGAGTTCGATGTCGGCCGCGTGGACGTAGTGGCGGACGACGTAGTCGCCGAACGCGTCCTCGGCGATCTGCGATACCTCCAACCGGTCGCGGGCACCCTGGAGGGTGGTGGGCAGTCGGGAGGCACCTGCGGTGTAGGCGTTGCCTTCCGTGATCGCGGGCAGTTCGAGGTCTTTCTCGATCCCGTGAAGTCCCGCCGCAATGAAAGCTGCGGTGGCGAGGTACGGGTTGAGATCGGCCCCGCCGACTCGGCATTCCACGCGCAGGGAGGGCCCCGAACCGACGACGCGGAAGGCGCAGGTGCGGTTGTCGAAGCCCCAGGCGACTGCGGTCGGGGCGAACGAACCTTCGACGAAGCGCTTGTACGAGTTGATGTTCGGGGCGAAGAAGTAGGTGAAGTCCTCGATGCAGGCGAGCTGACCGGCGATGAATTGCTCCATGAGGGTCGAGAATCCATGTTCGCGGTCTCCGGCCATGACCATATCGCCCTCAGCCGAGCGGAAGCTCAGGTGAATGTGGCACGAGGAGCCCTCCTTCTGGTCGTATTTGGCCATGAAGGTGATCGACTTCCCGTGCTGGGCGGCGATCTCCTTCGCCCCGTTCTTG
Source organism: Brevibacterium sp. LAARM3_SD1 (assembly GCF_057364765.1). Lineage (NCBI taxonomy): Bacteria > Bacillati > Actinomycetota > Actinomycetes > Micrococcales > Brevibacteriaceae > Brevibacterium > Brevibacterium sp. LAARM3_SD1. Next base: position 63,248 of record NZ_JBNFOL010000010.1, read on the forward strand.
TACACCGCGTGGTCGTCGCACGCCCTGAGGGCGGGCTGGTAGCGGAACGTGATCTCGTGTTGGCCGAAGTTGCATTCACCCTTGGCCCCTTCGACGAAGAGCCCGGCCCCGGCCATCGAATTGCGGATGTCGCGCAGCAGAGGTTCGACTCGGGCGGTGCCGAGAAGGGAGTAGTCGACGTTGTACTGGTTCGAGGGCGTGACCTCGGTGTACTTCGAGGCGAAGGCCTCCTCGTAGCTCGAGTCGAAGGTGATGAACTCGAGTTCGGTGCCGACATGGGCGCTCAGCCCATGGTCGGCAAGGCGGGCGAGCTGGCGCTTGAGGATCTGACGTGGGGAGGGCGCCACCTCGGCGCCGGTGGTCGTCAGGAGGTCGCAGTTGACCATCGCACTGCCCGGCTGCCAGGGCAGGAGGCGCAGGGTCGCAAGGTCGGGCTTCATCACCATGTCGCCGTATCCGGTCTCCCAGGAGGAGACCTCGTAGCCGTCGACGGTGTCCATGTCGACGTCGACGGCGAGCAGGTAGTTGCAGCATTCGGAGCCGTGGTCCATGACGTCTTCGAGGAAGAACTGGACGCCGAGTCTCTTGCCCTGCAGGCGACCCATGTGATCGGTGATGGCAACGACCACGGTGTCGATCGTGCCCTCGGCGGCGAGTCGGCGGAGTTCGTCGACGGTGAGCGGTTCGGCCTGGATCGACCCTCTGGAGGTCCTCTGCTCCGAGGTGGGCGAGGTGGGTACCGGAATCTCGGTCATGCGGCGTTCCTTTGCTGTGCGGGGTGGTTGGAGGTGGGTCGTGCGGGCTACTTGAGGCCCTTCTCGGCGGCCTCGATCTGTGCGAACTCCTCCTCGGGGGCGCTCGCGACAAGGCGGTGCCGGGAGTAGAACCAGAAGTAGGCGAGCGCGACGAGGAAGACTCCGGCGGCGATGCCGGCGGCGAGGATGTCGACGAAGAAAGTGGCGATGACGGCCACCGAGGCGAGCACGAGGGCGATGGAGGTGGTGACGACGCCGCCGGGGGTGCGGTAGCCGCGGGGCAGATCGGGTTCCTTGACGCGCAGTCGGATGTGGGAGAGGTTGAGCAGGACGTAGGAGACCGTGGCACCGAAGACCGCGACGTTGAGGAGGACTCCGCCATTGCCGTCGACGCGATCGCGAGGATGAAGCCGATGGTGCCGGGGACGATGAGCGCGAGGACCGGGGTCTTGCGCTTTCCCGTCAGGGACAGCCACTTTGGCAGGTAGCCGGCGCGCGAGAGGGCGAAGAGCTGACGCGAGTAGGCGAAGATGATCGAGAAGAAGCTCGCGATGAGTCCCGCCAAGCCCGCCCAGTTGACGAAGGTCGCGAGGACGGAGTTCTCGCCGTAGATCGTGCGCAGGGCTTCGGGCAGCGGATTGTCCGATTCCCCCATCGCCGAGGCGCCTGCGAGTCCGGGGACGAGGAGGAGCATGAGGGCGCCGAAGACGACGAGCACGGCCATTGCCGTGATGATGCCGCGCGGCATGTCCTTCTTCGGGTTCGCCGATTCCTCGGCGGCCAGCGGGACGCCTTCGACGGCGAGGAAGAACCAGATACCGAAGACGAGCGAGGCGAGCAGGCCGGAGATGCCCATCGGCATGAATGCCGATGACCCGAGTGCGCCGGTGGGTTCGATGTCGAAGAGATTGCCGGCATCGAAGTGGCCGACCGCGGCGACCACGAAGACGATGAGGGCGATGACCGCGACGGCGGTGATGACGAACATCAGCCGCAGGGCCTCACCGACTCCCCATAGGTGGATTCCGATGAAGACCGCGTAGGCGACGAGGTAGATCGTCCAGGTAGGCACCGATTCGGGCAGAATGCCGAGCGCCTGAACGTAGCCGGCGATGAAGGTCGAGATCGCGGCCGGAGCCATCGTGTACTCGATGAGGATCGCCATGCCGGTGGCGAATCCGCCCAGCGGGCCGAGCGCTCGGCGGGCGAAGCCGTAGCCTGCACCGGCAGTCGGCAGAGTGGAGGAGAGTTCGGCGAGGCCGAAGACCATGCACACGTACATGAGTCCCATGAGGAGGAAGGCGATGAGCAGACCGCCCCAGCCGCCTTCGGCCAACCCGAGGTTCCAACCGGAGAAGTCTCCGGAGATGACGTAGGCGACGCCGAGGCCTGCGAGGAGGATCCAGCCGGCCGCGCCCTTCTTCAGCTGTCGCTTCTCGAGGTAGTGCTCATCGACATTGCCGTATTCGATGTTCTTGGTCATGGCTGCCCTCGGGTTCTGGTGAGTCTCAATCTCGTCGTGGTCGAACAGTCGCCCAATGGATCGTTACCAGACCATTAGACTGAGACGAATGTAATCTGACTCACAGACGACTGTCAAGGATTTTCCGCGAGAGTGGAAGAATCGACGAAGACGAGTTGAGTTGCGAGACCAGGAGAGGAGGCAGACTTGGACAGAGCAGAAGAGCCTGGCGGCCCAGGGACCGCGGGCAGCCAACCCCGCCCGGGAGGCAAGCATGTGCGCGGCGGAAATGTGTTCGAACATACGATTGCGGAGCTGCTGCGAGCGATCCGCCTCGGCAAGTACCTCGTCGGCGACAAACTGCCGGCCGAGCGCGAACTCGCCGCCCAGGTCCGGGTCTCGCGGGCGACCCTGCGGCAGGCGCTCATCGAGCTTCAGACTGCGGGCATCGTCACGTCCCGTCGCGGTCGCTACGGCGGCACCTTTGTGACCCGACTGCCGTCCGCCGACACCGATGAGCGCATCGACCCCGGCGAGCTCGATGATGCCGTCCGGTTTCGCTTGGTTCTCGAGACAGCCGCGGCCCGCATCGTCGCCGAGCGAGACCTCTCCCCGACCGAGGTCGCTGCCCTGACCGCAGCGGAGACGGATTGTCGTACGGTGTTCGCCTCCGCCGAACAGTTCCGCGTGCTCGATGCCAGATTCCACCTCATGATCGCCGAACTCACGCACATGCCGTCACTCATCTACGCCTCAGCGAGCACTCGCGATCGGGTCAACGCCCTGCTCGACCGGATCCCCTTCATCCATACGAACGTCGAGCACTCCTGCGATCAGCACCGAGAGCTCGTCGACGCCATACTCGCCTCTGACCCTGATCGTGCCGCCGATCTCGCCGCACAGCATGCGGAAGGCACCGAGAAGCTGCTGCGCGGATTCCTCGAACAGAGGTGAGACCAGCGGCGAATGCTCTTGAACCTGACACCGTGTCAGGTGGTGGACTGTCGCTGACGACGAGGAGAGCACATGAGGATCGGTGAATTCGCGCAGCTGGGGCAAGTGTCGGTGCGCATGCTCCGCCACTATGAGTCGATGGATCTGCTGACACCGGATTCGGTCGACCCGTTCACCGGACACCGCAACTACACAGTGGCGCAGCTGCCGCGGCTCAACAGAATCATGGCGCTCAACGCCCTAGGGATCCCGCTGCGGAAAATCGCCGAACTTCTTGATGCCGACCTCAGCACGACCGAGCTGACCGGCATGCTCAATCTGCGTCGTCATCAACTACGAGCCGAACAGTCGGCAGCAGCCGCGAAGCTGGCCGAAGTCGAATTTCGGCTGGCACTCATCGAAGGGACAGACATGAGCCATCCAGACTGCATCATCAAGGAACTGCCTGCGGAGAGAGTCCTCGGACAGACGGTCGTTCTCGGCGAGCCGCCGTTCGACACGTCTGAGATCGGAACGCTGTTCGGCAGCGTGGCCGACCGTCTCGCTGAGGCGGGACTACGACACGCAGCCGGCGTCGGCATCTACTCCGACACCGGGCACGGAACCGAGGTCACCTGCGGGTATCGCACGGAATCAGTTGAGGGGCTTGAGAATCTGCAGATCACAGAGCTGAAGTCGTGCACTGCGGCGACTCTCATCCACGAGGGGTCGATGAGCCGCATCGGCGCCAGCTGGCAGCACCTTTCCGAGTGGTGCATCAGTCAGGGGTATTCCCTGACAGGCCCGTGCCGCGAGGTCTATCTCGAAACGGGGGACAACGCCGCCTCCGACACCTCCGTCCAAGCGGGATGGATCGTCGAACTCCAGCAGCCGATCATCGTGTGACATCCTCGGCGCAGCCGAAGCAGACGGCAGAAGGCCCGCACCACGACGGTGACGTCGTTGGGTGCGGGCCCCAGCCGCGCCTCGGCGAAGGTGTGCCGGTCAGCGCGCCAGCGAAGTCGCCTCCGCACCACCGGTGACGGCCTTGCCGGCCACGACCTTCTTGCGCAGGGCGAGGAAGAACAGGACGAGGCTGACGGACAGGGCGATGTGCCCGAGGCCGGCGATTCCGGCGATCATGGCATTCGGCTCCTCGCCGAGGACGGTGAGGGAACCGTGCCAGACCATCATCGACGCGGTGAGGATCACGCCTGAGTTGTAGAGCCAGAAGAACCACGAGAACAGCTTCGTGTCGGAGAGTCCGAACACCTTGTCGAGCGCAAGGACGATGAGGAGGACGATGAAACCGAGCGTGAGCAGGTGAGTGTGGACGAGGCCGAGCTGTGTGAACTCACCGGACGGGAAGCCGTTGGCCTTGGTGAACTCGCGGTAGAACAGTCCCGAGAGAACGCCGATGATCATGTACGTGAAAGCTGCGTTGAATATCTTCTTCATGCTTCCACTTCATCAATTCGTGGGCGCGATTTCCTGACCCACGGGATTGAACTCCATCCCCAACTTTCGATTGATGTTCCATCACACAGGCGCGTGGGGCCGACGGCGCCCTATCTCTCACCCGGCGACGAGGCGGCGCGCCTCCTCCTGATGCGCGGCGATGAGCGCTTCCTTATCGAGTGCGTGTCCGTCCACGCCGATGGCTTGGCCGTCGATGACCCGCCACTGCCCGCCGACCATCACCCGATCGGCTTTCTCCGCGCCGCAGAGGACGAGCGCGGGAATCGGGTCGTGGGATCCGGAGAATGCGAGGCCGTCGAGACGGAACATCGCAAGGTCGGCCTGCTTGCCGACCTCGATGGTGCCGATATCATCACGACCGAGTGCCGCCGCCGATCCCTTCGTCGCCCAGTCGAGGACGCGGTCGCAGGTGACCGCCTCGGCGCCGTAGCGCAGACGTTGGATGTAGAGGGCCTGGCGGACCTCGCGGATGAGGTTCGAGGCATCGTTCGACGCGGATCCGTCGACGCCGAGCCCGACATTGACTCCGGCGTCCTCGAGTTCGACAGCGCGGGCAATGCCCGAGGCCAGGCGCATGTTCGACGTCGGGCAGTGTGCGACGGAGACCCCGGCGGCGCCGAGACGACCTATCTCCGAATCGTCGAAGTGCACGCCGTGTGCCAACCAGGTCCGCTCCCCCAGCCAGCCGACAGATTCGAGGTAGTCGACGGTGCGCAGTCCGAAGGTCTCGCGGCAGAAGTCCTCTTCGTCGATGGTCTCGGCCAAGTGGGTGTGGAGACGGACATCGAGGTCGGCGGCGAGTGCGGCGCTGTCGCGCATGAGCTCGGTGGTTACGGAGAACGGGGAGCACGGGGCGAAGCCGATCTGGATCTGCACGCCGGGTCCTCGCTGGTGGTAGGTCTCGACGAGGCGGCGTGAGTCGGCGAGGATGACATCCGATTTCTGGACGGTCTGCTGCGGCGGCAGTCCGCCGTCCTCCTCACCCAAGGACATCGACCCGCGGGTGAGCATCGCGCGCATGCCGAGTTTCCGGACGACGTCGACCTGGATGTCGATGGCCTCGTCCATGCCGGTCGGGAACAGGTAGTGGTGATCGGCGGCGGTCGTGCACCCGGATTCCAGGAGTTCGGCCATCGCCACGGTCGTGGCGAGTTCGAGCGCGCGCGGAGTCAGTCTGGCCCAGATCGGATAGAGGTTCTGCAGCCACCCGAACAGCGGCAGGTCCGCGACGGGCGCCCATGCCCGAGTCAGCGTCTGATAGAAGTGATGATGCGTATTGATCAGTCCGGGAGTGATGACGTGTTCCGAGGCGTCGATGATTTCGAGAGACCCGCCGGCGTCGAGAGCCCCTACGGCCCCTGCGGACGTGGGTTCGCCACCGGACGTGGGTACACCCCCGGATCTGGGCTCGCCACCGGCGGGAACGAGTTCCACGATGGTCCCGGTGGTCCGATCGATGACGATTCCCCGCGCCGCCCGGTTCGGGTCGACACCGGCACCGAGGTGGACGGCCAGCGGATCGCGCAGCCAGACCCGGTCTGAGGGAGAGGTGCCCGGCATTTGGGAGTTCCCCGATGTCGGGGAGCTCCCCGGTGCCGAGGAGCTCCCTGCGGTCGGTGTCTCGGTTTCGTTATTGCCGATCATCGTGTCGCCTTTCCTCTTGAACCGTGCGCGACGAGCGCGCACTATTGGTCAGTGGCGACAGAACTAGGGCCGACGCCACCAGCTCAGGTTTTCCGGCGTCTGCTGCTCCGCCGGTCGGTATCCCATCCGGGATCCCCGAATGTACCCACCGGTCGGCGAGACGGTACGATGATCCAAAACCATCGAACTGAGCGAACGATCAGTAGATTGTCGAGGGATGGGTACACGACTGCCGTGAACTCTAACATGTGCCGCGGGTCACTAAAATGGCTTGCGGCGCAAATGGTATTCCTTTAGAGTTTTGCGATAAGGAAGTTTCCTTTCGCATAACGGAATTATGCAACCGATCCCTCGGTCGATCTGATGCCCGCTCGCACGCTACACCGGCCACTGAGGTCGGTCAGTCACAGTGAGGTCTTCGCCCGAGGACGCACTCAATGGAGAGATAGATGTCGGTATCCCATCAGTCGCCCAGCAACGACCGCAAGTCTGCGGCCGCGAGCAAGCCAGCCCGCCCGGAGGACGAACGGCTCTCCGTCGGCAGCTCGTTCGCCTACGGTCTGCAGCACGTGCTCACCATGTACGGCGGAATCATCGCCGTTCCCCTCATCATCGGCAATGCCGCCGGTCTCGACGGCAACGGCATCAGCCTCCTCATCGCCTCCTGTCTGTTCGTCGGTGGTCTCGCAACGATTCTGCAGTCGGTCGGTGTGCCGTTCTTCGGCTCGCAGCTGCCGCTGGTCCAGGGCGTCTCGTTCGCCGGTGTCGCCACAATGACGTCCATTCTGGCCGGCGGCGACGGCCTGCCTGCGGTCTTCGGATCGGTGCTGGTCGCCTCGGTGATCGGTCTGATCGTCGCTCCGGCGTTCGCACTCATCGTGAAGTTCTTCCCGCCGGTGGTCACCGGAACGGTCATCACCACAATCGGTCTGTCACTCATGCCCGTGGCCGCAGGCTGGGCCATGGGCGGGGACGCCGAGGCCGCCGACTATGGCAGCGCGCGCAATATCCTCATCGCCGTAGTCACCCTGGCCATCGTGCTCATCCTCAGCCGAATTCCCGTCGCCATGATCTCCCAGCTGTCGATTCTGCTGGCCATCGTCATCGGCACCATCGGCTGCCTCATCTTCGGCTGGGCCGATTTCTCCCATGTACTCGATCGCGGAATCTTCGCGTTCCCCGAGCCGTTCGCCTTCGGTATGCCGACATTCTCGGCAGCGGCGATCATCTCGATGTTCATCGTCATCATCGTCACCTTCGCCGAGACGACTGCGGACATCATCGCCGTCGGCGAGATCGTCGATACGAAGGTCGACTCCAAGCGCATCTCTTCGGGTCTGCGCGCTGACATGCTGTCCTCGGCGGTCTCGCCGATCTTCAACTCCTTCACTCAGTCGGCTTTTGCGCAGAACGTCGGTCTGGTCGCTATCACGGGAGTGAAGTCGCGCTTCGTCGTCACTGCCGGCGGTGCGATCCTCGTGGTGCTCGGTCTGCTGCCGGTGATGGGCGGGTTGATTGCCGCAGTGCCGACTCCGGTTCTCGGCGGCGCGGGAATCGTCCTGTTCGGCACGGTCGCCGCATCGGGCATCCGCACGCTGTCGAAAGTCGAGTACGAGGGCAACCTCAATATGATCATCGTGGCGGTCTCGCTGGCCTTCGGCATCATTCCGGTCGTCGAGCCCGACTTCTACAACGCCTTCCCCGATTGGGTCGGCATCATCCTGCACTCGGGCATCTCCTCGGCCACGCTCATGGCCGTGCTGCTCAACCTCGTCTTCAACCACATCGGAGTGAAGACGAAGGATCGCTCCGACCGATCGGTCTTCGTGGCCGGCACCGGACGCGTCATCCGCAAGGAAGAGCTGCAGCGCCTCATCGATAACGAAGCCATCCTCTATGAAGGCGATACCATCAAGGACGGGAAGGTCGTCGACTGCAACGGAGAAGAAGTTCCCGTCGTCACCGACGAGCAGCACGAGAAGGTCATCGACGCTGCGCAGAAAGGTGAGGTCCGCAGTCAGGACGATGTCCGCCGCCTCATCGCCGAGGATGAAGGGAACTAGTCCAAGAAGCAACGCCCGTGCCCCGGTCGCAGCCTGTGAAGGCGCGGCCGGGGCATCGTTCGCATCAGGACCGCTGTCAGAACAGGCTCGCCGTCAGATCAGGACCGCCGTCAGAACGGTGGCGGATCTCCGGAGTCCCAATAGTCGTTCCACGCCGCCCCCTGGCCGGGCTTGGACTTCTGTGATGCACGGGCTTTCCCGCCGTCAGCCACGACGATTCGGACACACTCGTCCCCTCGTCCGGAACTGCGGGATGGATCCGTGGTCTCCAGTCGTCCAACTGGGCTCGAATCTCCGTCGTCGCAACGCTTTTCCGTATTGCCGAAGTTCCTTCGGTCAAGCAGGTTCGGCAGTTGGGCATAGTTCTCCACCTGTCGAGCGTGCTCGGAGTTGATCGGATTGTCCGGCGGATACATTCGTGCGACAACCCCACGGGTGAAGGAATACTCCACCGCCCCGCCCTCGGTCATTCGGATCGAGAACTTGCGGTCGGTCTTTGCCTGGTGGTCGGGTTTGCACAGTGGGTGGAGATTCTCGAACGTCGTCTGACCGCCCCGGGCCGGATCTGCGTGGTCGAAGGGGATGATGTGGTCAACTTCCGAGGTCTCTGCCCGTCGGTTGCACCCCGGAGCAGTGCAGGACTGCCATTTTCCGGTCAAGGGCGCACGCACGTCTGCTGGAATGTAGTAGCTGCGTGAACGAGCATCGATCGGTGTCCCGGTAGCGGGATCAGTGAGTATCCGGTGCCAAGTGGGGCACTCACCCGCGAGGGCCCGAGCCGCATCCGGCGGCACCGGAGTGCCGTCCGAGAACGTTCCCGGCAGCTCCGACTTTCCCACCGCAGTGAGATACGGAACCGTCACCATCATCTTCGCCTGTTCACGCACCCACTGTCCGTGGGTGGGCATGACGAGCTTGATGGTGGTCTTCACGTCGAGGCCGGTGCCGGCGGCCGCTTCAGCTTCACGTTGCGCAGCCTGCGCGGTGCGGTCGACCTCGGCCGCAGTGATCGGAGCTGTAGGGTCCGATTCGTCTGCAGCCTCGAGGGCGATCTCCTTGGTTGTCGTCTCACCGGTCGACGTGTCGTGCGTTGTCACGACAATGGCCATCTGTGGCGTTGCCCGCGTGGCGATATCAAACATGAGGGCGGCGATGCTGTTCTGATCGGCAACCTCGAAACCAGCGGTGTTCTCGTCGGTGAGCGCCGAGATGTTGCCGTTGCGGATCGCTCGTGCAAAAGCCTCGATGCGCAGGTAGAAGGCGTTGAGTTCTACGGCGGGTCCGGACAGAGTCACCGAGGCGGTGCCATCGGGATAGGTCATGATGTCGACCCGGCGGCGCTTGGCTGCCAGTTCGGTCCGGTCATCGACGGGCACGAGCGCCGCAATCTTGAGATTGAGCGACTTCCTGAAGGTCTCAAGCGTGATATCAGCACGGCGGTCACCCAGGTAGGAATCGAGGCGAGGCAGGTACTCGAAAGCGACGTCTTTGATGGCACGGGTCGCGGCAAGCACATGCTCGAGCGTGAACTCACCGGCGAGGCAGCGCTGCAGGAACTTAGGCAGTCCGAATGACAGCGTGACGGCGTTCGTGATCTCGCTGTAGGCCCCGTCGCTCGTCGAGCCGAGGACCGTGGTCAGTTCGGCGATCTCTTCGCGCGTGGCAAGGTCGTGGACCCAGCTGTTGAAGGACTTGTGCAGCCCGAACTTGGGGAAATTCGGAAGCAAACTCGCCGTCGGAGCCGGCGACTGCTCAGCAACGCTATCCGCGGCGCAGGAGTCCGCACTTGCATCAGCGCTGGTGTCATCGTCGGCGCCGCCATCGGTGCTCGCGTCAGCAGCATCGCCAGTTTCGGCAACATCATTGCCGTCTTCGTCGGCAACAACCTCAGCTGACGCCGAAGGGACAGGTGCGGCATCGGCGTCGTCTGTTTCGGCTCCCGCTTCAGCGGAATCGTCAGCGATTGGGTCGGCGTCATCAGGCTCATCGAGGGCGCTGTCATCGAAAACGAAGCCAGTGCACTCCCAGGGGTCCACGAAATCGTCCTTTTCGGGGAGCAGGCCGTCACGTGCCGTGATGAAACGATTGGCCGTCTGGGTGAACGTGGCGTGGTAGTAGATCTTGTCACCCGCGGCGTAGCGGAGCTTCTCGATCGCATCGGACAGAAACAGACCGGCGACGGCCTGGAACTCGGCGAGACGAACGCCCGTGCTCAAGTGAGCCAGGCTGACGACAACGGCCATAGGCGAATCAGGATCGACGTCGAGACGACGGGGCGAGTCGGGGCCGATCAGAGACACCTGCGGCGTGGAAGCGGGTTCCGTTGAAGACGCAGGGGAGCCCGAAACGGATTCATTCGAGGCAGGCTCGAGACCGCTGTCTCCTGGATCCTGAGGATCCTTCATCGGTCTCACCGCCTTTCACGTCGATGTGAATGCCTTAGTTCTATTTTACCCTCAAACAGAATAAATGAATGTCACAGTTCAATTACAAAAAGAACCCCATACGCTTTCACTTCTGTTTGATGTAGTTTGTTAAGTCAGCTCGATCCCAGTCGCGCATCAGCCACTCGGTCCTCTTGAAGCCCGAAATGGCATCCCTCCGGACCAGACACCTACTCGGTCAACAGGGCAGGCAGCTGCTCCATCGCGCTGAAGGTCTCGGCAGCACCCGCAGCCAACAGCGTCTCCGCACTCTGATGAACGGGAGAATCCGGGCAGAACCCGAGCACATGGGATCCGGTCGCAGCACCGGCGATCACGCCGGTGGGGGAATCTTCGATCACGGCCGCCTCGGCGGGGTTGATCTGCAATGATTCGGCGGCAGCCAAGTAGACGTCGGGGGCGGGCTTCGAATTCGGCTGCTCCAGGCCGGAGAAGATCCGGCCGTCGAAGGCATCGAAGAGGCCGATCTTGCGCAGCTGCAACTCGATCTTCGGGCGATCCGCTCCCGAGGCGCAGGCGATCCTGCCCGGGTAGATCTCGGCGATGCGGTGAACCGCGTCGACGACGCCCGGAATCGCCTTGAGGGAGGCCTCGAGCTGGGCATTGCGCCGCCGGCGGAACTCTTCCATCCACTCCATGTCGATGCGGAATCCGGTGTGCTCCTCGATGACATCGGCCTCGTCGCGGAGCATCTTGCCGACAAATCGCGCAATGCACTCCTCGGCGGTCAGCTGCCAGCCGAGCTCCTGCAGCATCTGGTGGAGCACGCCGTTCGTGATGCTTTCGGAGTCGACGAGGACCCCGTCACAATCGAAGAGGACAGCGGAGAATTTCGGATGTGGGGCCATGTTCCGATTCTGCCATCCGCCACTGACACGGAATCACGGCCCGCCGGTTCACGGTTCCTTCGCCCCACCAGCTCAGGACCCCGGGAACCTCATAACCCCCGGGAACCCCGCGATCACACCGCGCCGACCGACACCGCCGTGTACAGCACCCGCGCTGTGGCGATCGCGCAGACGATGATGACCAGCGCGAACAGCGTCAGCCAGCCACCGGCGGGCAACGACGAGCCCTGGGCGAGGATATAGGCATCGGACTGCTGCACATGGCGTCTGCGGGTGTGGACGCGGATGACCTTGACGAGGTCCTTGAGCGATCCGATCGTCAGCGCCGTGCCGAGTGCTGCGACGAAGACCGAGATCCATTCCAACGGCAGGAACACGACGACGAGCTGCGCCGCGATCGCCGTAATCACGGCGATGATCGCACCGGCGAGGTTCCGGATGAAGATGAGTGCGACCAACAGGATCAGCGCACCCACCGACAGGGCCAAGGGGGCCCAACCGAAGACCGCCGAGGTGGCCAGAACGAGTCCGAGCACGCCCGGTGCCGGATATCCCCAGAAACCCGCCCAGGTGGCTGAGAAGCCGACCCGGCCGAAGGAGTTCATCTGCCCCGAATGGTCGAAGTTCAGCGAGATCCCTTTGACCACGCGCCCCGTCATCAGGGCGGCGAAAGCGTGACCGAGCTCGTGGACGAAGGTCACGAACAGTCCGAAGAACCTCCAGATCCCCGGAGTCACGGTCACGACCAGGGGAATCCCGATGACGAGCACGAGCCCGAGGACGTCGAGCTCGAGTCCGTCCTGTCGCCCGAAGCCCGAGGTGATGGCGTCCCACCACGTCGCCGTTGCCTGCTTGAAGTCCATAGCGGACCAGTGTACGAACCGCTCCTGAGCGGGACCCTCAGGACCTCCTCAGAGATTCGGGAGGTATGGGCGCAGCGATTCAGGAGGAGGGGCGGCCAGACAGATCGCGGGGTCAAGGCGCCTCAGCGCGCTTTGGGAGTTCAGTGCGCCTGAGCGATTCGGGAGGTCGGTGCGCCGCGACCCCGCGACAAGCATCACCTGGGCTGATGCTCTTGTCGCCTCACTGATTCGAAAACGCTGCGTCGAAGGAGGTCTCCGGTCGTTTCCACAGCAATTCGCGGATCCGACCGACCGCCTCGGCCGCGCCGTGGAGCCGATCCATCCCGGCATCTTCCCATTCGATGGAGATCGGCCCGCTGTATCCGATCGAAGCGAGCGCCCGGAACGCGTCCTCCCAGTGCATATCGCCATGACCAGTCGAGACGAAGTCCCACCCTCGCCGAGGATCGCCCCAGGCCAGATGAGACCCGAGGATTCCGCTTCTGCCGGTCGGGGGCCGCAGCCGGGTGTCCTTGCAATCGACGTGATAGATGCGATCTGCGAAGTCCGTGATGAAGCCGATTGTGTCGATTCCCTGCCACAGCAGATGGCTGGGGTCCCAGTTGAGACCGAACGCTTCGCGATGGTCGATCGCCTCCAGCGCCCGTACGGTGCTCCAATAGTCGTACGCGATCTCCGAGGGATGAACCTCGTGCGCGAATCTGACCCCTTCACCGTCGAAGACATCGAGAATCGGGTTCCATCGCTTCGCGAAGTCTTCATACCCCTCGTCGATGACCGCCGCCGGTACAGGCGGGAACATCGCGACATAGGGCCAAATCTTCGAGCCGGTGAATCCGACGACTGTGTCGACCCCGAGGCCCCGCGCCACCCGGGCTGCGCGCTTCATATCGTCGGCGGCTCTCTGCCTCACTCCTTCCGCCTCACCGTCGCCCCACACATAGTCTCGGACGATCGCCTGATGCCGGAAGTCGATCGGATCGTCGCAGACGGACTGACCGGCGAGATGATTCGATATCGCCCACACCTTGAGTCCATACCGGTCGAGGACTTCGAGCCTCGACCGCAGATAGGCAGGGTCCTCATCGGCCCTGACCAAATCGAGATGGTCGCCGGAACAAGCGATCTCCAAACCGTCGTAACCCCAAGAGGCAGCTAACCGAGCCACCTCCTCGAACGGCAGATCGGCCCATTGGCCGGTGAAAAGAGTGACGGGATGAGAACTGTCGCTCATGGCTGCTCCTCTGCAGTACTAGATGAGTGATCGTGTTTGTTTGCACCGGCCCGCGCCGACTGAAGCGCGGTGAGGAACTCAGCGCTCGAACGCGCCAGTGCGTCCTGAGTCTCTGCCAACGGTCGCCAGATCGAAGCAGCCACGGCGATCGTGTCATTGTCGCCGGTGAAGCTCTCCACAGTGAGCGGACCGAGGTAGCCGATGTCGTCGAGCGCGTCGAAGAACGCCTCCCAATCCGTGTGATCGCCTCCCACCGGCCCACGATCGTTGCCGCAGACCTGCACGACCCGGCAGTGTTCCCCAGCGGCTCTGATCGCAGCGGCCGGTGACCGTTCCTCGATATTGAGGTGGTAGCTGTCCAGTGCCAAGCCGATACCTTCGCCCAGCAGGGGGTCCAGCGCGTCGAGCCCCTGTTCGACGGTGTTGATGATGCTCGTCTCGTAGCGGTTGAGAGGCTCCACGGCGAGAGTCACGCCTCTTGCAGCCGCAAATTCGGCAACGGGACGCAGAGCTTCTCGAAGTGACCGAACCACGGCGGTCCGTTCCCCGGCGTCCATCCGCCACACGCGGCCGGTCGATGCCGTGAACGGACCGGCCACAGTGGACGAACCGACCTGGACAGCCACCTCTACGCAATGACGGAGGTACTCCTGTGTATCCGCCCGGAACCTCGGGTCGATGAGATCCCGGCCAGGACCCATCGCCCCGACGATCCGCGCGCTCAGGCCCACATCGGCCACCGCCTCGGCGGCGGCACCGGGATCCCAGTCCCCCGGCGCCTCCACCGGCAGTTCGAGCAGATCGAACCCGAACTCACGGGCACGCCCGGCGAACTCACCGAGGCGGTCGGTCGTCAGCGGTGACAACCACACCCAGGTGTTGATTCCGATCTCACGTGTCATGGTCCGACTCGACTCTCACGGTTCAGGGAATGACCCTGTCCTGCCACACCTCAGGGAATCCGGACAGGTCCTCGCCGCCGAACTTCGCATAGTGCCCGTCGGGCATTCCCTTGTTCCGATCGAGGTATTCATCGAGGTCCTCGGCTGTGATCGGGCTCTGCGGCAGCACCCATTCGGTCGGGACCTCTTCACCCTTGAAGATCATCTCCGCAGCGAGCAGCGGCGTCCGCCACTGGAAGTTCGAGTACACAGGGGCCAGAGCCGTCATGTCCGTGTCCTTCCATTTGCGCAGGAAGCTGAGCTCGTCCTCGCCGGTCATCACCGGGTAGTCCTTTCCAGCATCCTCGAAGGCTTCGACGGCAGACACTGCACCATCGCCGGCGTCCATCCACACCCCCTGAACGTCGCCCTTGGCGAGTTCATCGGAGACGACCTTCTTGATCTCGGCCGGGTCTCCCTCTGTGAAGTAGTCCACGACCTCGATATCGGCCTCAGCGAAGAGCTTCTCGGCTGCCGCCCACCGCTGTTCGAGCACATCGACGCCGGGCAGAATCCGGAGTGCGACGACCTTGTCTCCCTTCTCCAGGTTGTCGATGAGGAACTGTGAGGTGTCGATGCCCCATGCGAAGCCGCCGATCGGATGGATGAAGGTGACAGCGCAATCGGTCTCCACACCCCGGTCGAAGACGATGACGGGCTTGTCGGTCTTGCAGGCGCGCTCAACGGCTGGAGTGATCGCCGAGGTCGAGTTCGGCGAGATGATGAAACCGTCGCAATCGCCTTCCGAGATGAAGTAGTCGATGTCGGCGATCTGGGTGTCGTCGTTGTCCTGCGCGTCGCGGGTCTCCATCTCGGTGATGACACCGTTCTTCTTGAGATCCTTCAGCTGTTCGTTCATGGTGATCCAGCCGGTCTGCCGCCAGGGGTTCGAGATCGAAGCATTGGCGAAGCACATCTTCTTCCCGCCCTCGGACTTGAACTCCGAGGTGTCTCCCATTTCGGGATTGATCATCTGCAGGTACGGTTTGTCCTCGGGCCCTTCGGGGAGGGCGTCGCGTTCTTCGAACTGGCGATCATAGAGCTTCTGATCGAACCACTCCTCGGAGGAGTCCTCGCCGCCGCCCTCACCTCCGCCGGGTTCCACCGTCGGGTCGGTTGTGCACCCGGCCACAGCGATGAGCGCGGAGGCACCGATCAGCGCGACCGCTGTCCTCAGCACTGGTCTCAGTCCTGTTCTCATGATGGTTTCTCCTCTGTCATTGCCGTACGGCATCATCGCCGCCGGCCGGTGTGGTCGACGGAGTGGTCTCCGCCGAGGTGGTCAGTGAATCCGTCGAGGTTGGAGTCCGGCCGCGTCTGCGTCGGCGGGCGAAGACCACTCCCGAATAGGCGACCGCAGCGATGATGATCGCGCCTTGGATCGCATCGCGCATGGTTGCCGGAACCGCGGTGAAGTTGAGCAGGGTGAACAGGGCTTCCAAGGTGAATGCTCCGGTGAGAGCGCCGAGGACAGTGCCTCGTCCTCCGCCGAGGACCACTCCGCCGAGGACGACGGCGGTGATCGCCGTGAATTCGTACCCCTGCCCCACCGAGGGATGCACCCCTGCGAAACCGACCAGCAGTACGCCGGCGACTGTGGCCGACAGTGACGAGATCACGAAGGCCGAGGTCTTGGTCCACCACACCCGAGTGCCCGCGAAGGTCGCTGCCGCCGAATTGTCTCCGATCGCAACCAGTGTCCGGCCGAAGGGCCGACGCGACAGCCACACTGCCAGAAGGATCACTGCCGCCAGAATGAGCACGGCATAGGGAATGAAATCGATGAGCGGGATGTCCGCGAACCCGCCCCGTCCGATCTGCCGGAAATTCTCGGCAGGGTTGCTCGTCGCCACGCCTCCGGTCCACCACATGATTGCACCGTGGATGACGAGCATCGTGCCCAGCGTGACGATGAAGGAGGGCACGCGCAGCAGCGTCGTGGCCAATCCGTTGACCAGACCGACGAGGATGCCGATTCCGACGAGGATGAAGAGCACTGGAACGGTCTTCGACTCATCGGCTCCGACGAGATGCCCGACCGTCATCACCTGAGCTGTGACGACTGCTCCCATCGACAGGTCGAACTCACCGCTGACGATGACGAAATACTGTCCGATCGCCACGATCGCGATGGGTGCGACCCTTTGGATGAAGCGCATCAGTGACCCGGGCTCAGCGAAGCTCGGATTGAGCACGACGATGGCCAGGAGGATGATGATGAGGAGGACCACGACGATCCCCTTCGGATCGAGTGCCCGCCGGCCGAGCTCGGCAAACCGTTCCCCGACACCGAGGCGGCCCTGCCCCGACCGTGAAGACGCGGATTGTGCCTGCCCCGACCGTGGGTTCGCGGTTGAGGAGATCATGACCTGCTCCCCTCTCCGGTGACGGCCGCCCGCTCGCCGAGGTTCTCAGTCTGCGGAGTCTCACTGCCGGCGCGGTTGTCGGTTGCGATGTTCGGACCCTGCGGTGCTTGGGCGAACCTGATCCGGCGGGCGGTGATCCGGCGCCGCGCGTAGAGCGCGACGGCGACGATGATGACGAGCCCGCGGATGACGTCCTTGAGGAAGGGATTGAACTGCATGACACTCATGAGGTTGTCGAGGACCGCGAAGATCGCGACTCCGCCGATGGTTCCCCAGATCGATCCTCGCCCACCCATGAGGACTGTGCCGCCGAGAACGACTGCCGCGATGGACAGCAGATCGTAAGTGCCTTGTGAGCCGACGGTCGGACTTCCGACTCCCAGTCGACTCGCCAGCAGCAGCCCTGCGAATCCCGCGCAGACCGAACTGCCGATATGCGCACCGATGATCGGCAGGCGTTCGCGGACTCCTGAGAGGCGAGCGACCTCTGCGTTGCCTCCCGCGGCGAAGAGGTGGTGACCGAAGGTGGTGCGTACGAGGATGAAGGCGACAAGAGCAGCCAAGGCCAGCATGACGACCGTCGAGATCGGAACCGGCCCGATTCCCGAAGCTCCGAAGAGCTGGAATGACCAGGGGACTTCGCCTTCAGTGCCCTGATAGTTCGTATCCAGGTATCCCTTGAGCATCAGGCCGACTCCGAGAGTCGCGACGAAGCCGTGGACTTTGAGCACCGTGACGAACAGTCCGTTGGCCAGCCCGATGAGAGCCGTGATCGCCACGGTGAGCAGCACTGCCGGGATCACCATCCCGTCTCTGCCGTCCATCGTCTGGGCAGCGATCAGGCTCGCCAGGCTCATGACGTAGGGAACCGACAGATCGAGGGATGCACCGAGGATGACGAGTGTCTGTCCGATCGCAACGAAGCCGAGCACACTCATACCGGTGAGGATGTCTCGGATGTTTCCGGGGCTGAAGAGGTTGCGACCCGTTGTGGAGACGAGAATCGCGGCGATGATGAGCACGATCACCAAGGCGATGTATACCAGAGCCGTCGTATCGAGACGGCGCAATCGAGTTCTCACCGTTCTGTCACCACCGGGGCTTCGGTTCCGGTCGCCATCGACAGGACCTCCTCTTCACTCGAACCGGGAGGCAGCTCTCCAGCGATCCGCCCATCGGCCATCACCAGGATTCTGTCGGCCAATCCCAGGACCTCCGGAAGCTCACTCGAAACGAAGATGATCCCCACGCCTCGGCGCGCCAGGCTCCGGACCAGTCGGTAGACCGCGACCTTTGCTCCGACGTCGATCCCGCGGGTAGGTTCGTCGAGCAGCACGATCCGGGGCGAGATCGCCAGCCATTTCGCAAGGACGACCTTCTGCTGATTCCCTCCGGACAGCGCTCGCACTTCCTGATCGAGTCCCCGGCTGATGATTTCGAGCGATTCGAGAATCGACGGGATCTCCGTCTTCACCAGGGCAGTTCTCGACGGGAACACGGCTCGGACAGCCAGCAGCGCATTGTCCGAAATGGATTGCGACAGTGCCAGACCAGTGCCTTTGCGATCTTCCGTCACCAGAGCCAGTCCGTGTCGCACGCCCTGCCGAGCGGTGCCGATGCTCACCGACTGCCCGGACAGGCGAACCGCACCTCGTGTGAACGGCTGAGTTCCGAAGAGGGCTTCGAGCAGTTCTGTCCGCCCGGAGCCCTGGAGGCCGGAGACGCCGAGGATCTCCCCGGCACGCAGTTCGAGTTCGATGCTGTCGAGCTGCTCATTCCCTCCGTCGTTCACTTCCAACAGAGGCTCTCCGATGGTCGTCCCAGGTTCGGGTTCCGGGAAGAATGCACTGATGGGACGGCCGACCATCGCTCGCACGAGGCTCGCATGGTCGAACTCGACTCGTGGTCTGCAGGCCGCCAGGGATCCGTCCTTCAGCACGGTGATCTCATCGCAAAGGTCGAAGATCTCCTGCAGCCTGTGTGACACATAGATGATCGCGACGCCTTTGGCCTTGAGCGTGTCGATTACGCGATAGAGAACGGTCACCTCGTTGTCCGACAGTGCCGCCGTGGGTTCGTCCATCGAGATGACCTTCGCATCGACGGACAGTGCTTTGATGATCTCGACGATCTGCTGCTCGGCTACCGTCAGCCAGCCGACCTTCGCTTCTGGGGTGATTCCGGTGACGTCGAGTTCGTCGAGGAGCTCCTGGGTCCGCCGCTTCATCGCGGCGGCGTCGACGATTCCCCATTTGTGCGGTTCGCGTCCGAGGAAGACATTCTGTGCGACCGTACGGTCCGGCAGCAGATTGAACTCCTGGAACACGGTGGCGACTCCGGCTCGTTCGGCCTCGACAGGATGAGTGAAGTCGACCAGTTCGCCGTTGATCCGCAGCTCGCCGGAATCTCGCTGATGGACTCCGGCGATGATCTTCATCAGAGTGGACTTTCCTGCCCCGTTCTCACCGACGAGCCCGTGGACGGTTCCGGAGCGAACGTCAAGCGATACTCCGTGGAGAACTTCGACTCCGAAGAAGCCCTTCGTGATTCCGGCGGCCGAGAGGACCGGACAAACCGATTCTGCAGTACTCATGTCTGTGCTCCTGCGGTGATCACAGCGACTCGACCTCGACCCAAGAACGATGGTCGGCAGACTTCAGAACAGCTTCGGTGATCAGCAGGGCGCGCAGACCATCGGCCAACACCGGCACCCCTTCTCTCTGTTCGCCGGCGAAGAGCGCATAGGAGTCGGCGACGAAGGCATTGAAGGCATCCTGATAGCCCTGCGGGTGCCCGGCCGGAACCTTGCACAGGCGGGCGGCGTCGGCGGACAGGGAGTCGGGGTCGCGGACGAGGAGGCGACTGTCGGCACGCTGACCGAACCACAGCTGCTCGGGCCGCTCCTGCTCGAAGCGCATGCTCGCCTCGGTGCCGGCGATCTCCACGGTCAGCCCGTTCTTGCGGCCGGGCGCCAGCTGGGATACGAGCAGCGAGCCGATGGCGCCGCCGGAGAACTCGACGGTCACCGCCACGGTGTCCTCCGTGGTCACTGCGCTGCCGCCTCGGCGCGGGTGAACGGTTCTCCTCGTCGCCACCAGTGACGATATCCGGTCGCCGACGATGAACTCGATGAGGTCGACGAGGTGGGAGCCGATGTCGGCGAACGCCCGCGAGGGGCCGCCGCGTTCGGAGTCGACGCGCCAGTTCTCATCGCCCGAGCCAAGCAGCCAATCCTGCAGATATCCGGCGTCGACGGTCAGCAGCGTCCCGGCCCGGCCCTCGCGGAATCGGGCGCGGGCTTCACGCACCATCGGGTGGTAGCGGTAGACGAAGGGAACCGTCCCGAGCAGCCGGGCATCCTCGGCGCGGGCCAACACGGCACGCGCGTCCGACGAATTCGTGGCCAACGGCTTTTCGCAGATGATGTTCGCCCCTGCGTCCAGTGCCTGCAGGGATTGCGCAGCGTGGACGTCGTTGGGAGTGCAGATGTGGATTACGTCGAGCGATCGCTCAAACAACTCAGTTCCCGACGCCGGCCGTCCGAACCCCAATTCATCGGCGACCTCGGCGCTTCGCGTTGGGCTGGAGGCGGAGACGCTGTCGAGCACGGCTCCGGCTGAACGTGCGGCTCGACTGTGGACACGACCCATGAAACCGCCGCCGAGGAGGCCGATTCGAGGGACCTGCGGAACCGCTTGAGCAACATTGACCATGAACCATTATGTTGTCTGCATCACCTCTTTTGTCAATGTTTTTTCAAAAGTATTTAGTCGATCGCTCAGAAGTCGCAATGTGGTTAACTGAATGGATGACGTTGTCGACCGATCCGCACACTTTCGACCTGTCCCATGCCGGTGGCCTGTTTCAGCTGCTGCGTGACAGTCGACCGCGGACGCGAGCGGAACTGGTTCGCTCGACAGGCCTGTCTCGCCCGACAGTGGCGCACCGGATCGAACAGCTGCTGGGACTGGGACTCATCGCCCCGGTCGATGATGCGGTATCCACTGGAGGTCGACCGAGCTCGCAGTTCGCCTTCAATCCTCGGGCCCGCGTCGTCGTCGCTGCCGATTTCGGGGCCTCACATGCGCGGATCGCGGTGACGAACCTGGCCGGCGAGCTGCTTGCCGATCATCGCGCCAAACGCGCCATCTCCACAGGTCCCGACGATGCCGTCGACTGGATGACTACTGCCGCCCTCCAACTGCTCGAACAGACCGGGCGCAGCATCGGAGAAGTCGTCGGCATCGGAATCGGGCTGCCCGGTCCCGTCGAATTCTCAACGGGCAGACCGATCAACCCTCCGATCATGCCCGGCTGGGACCGGTTCGACCTCCCCGGAGCACTGAAGAAGACATTCTCGGCGCCGGTCCTCGTCGACAATGATGTCAACATCATGGCACTGGGCGAACAGACTGCGGCCTGGCCCGAAGCATCCGACCTGATCTTCGTCAAGGTCGCCACGGGCATCGGGGCCGGAATCATCTCCGGCGGTTCCCTGCGCCGCGGCTCCCACGGCGCAGCAGGCGATATCGGCCATGTCGCACTCTCCCGTGCTGCGGACATCCCCTGCGCATGCGGCAATCGCGGGTGTCTGGAAGCAGTCGCCTCCGGACGAGCGATTGCACGGGACCTGACCAATTCCGGAATACCCGCTGCTACGCCCGGCGATGTCGTCCGTCTCGCCAAAGACGGGGACCTGCAGGCCATTCAGGCCGTCCGCCAAGCCGGTCGCGATCTCGGTGAGGTGCTGACCACGTGCGTGAGCCTGATGAATCCGGCGCTCATCCTCATCGGCGGGACCATGGCACAGGCCGCAGAACACTTGGTCGCAGGGGTCAGGGAAGTCGTCTACGCACGGTCGATCCCGCTGTCGACCGAGCACCTCACGATCGCCCCTTCGCGTGCAGCCGGAGACGCCGCAATCCTCGGCGCGGCCCGTCTGGCCATTGATGCGGCGCTGTCACCCGAGCGGATATCCGCCGCCCTCCACACCTGACACCCCCGCGCCGCCGCGGGCCAATCCACCGACGCTCCGGCCTGGGCCTTTACACTGTGAGAAGCGCCCGCGCAATCCCCCGCTCGCAGCGTGGTCCGCATCATGCGAAGGAGTGTCATTGTCACAGCACCGTCGTTTCGCCCAGGTCGATGTCTTCTCTGCCGTGCCCTTCCAGGGCAACCCCGTCGCGGTCATCGTCGACGCCGATGGCCTCGATGAGACGCAGATGGCCCGCATTGCGAACTGGACGAACCTGTCCGAGACCACCTTCGTCCTCCCACCCGACGATCCCGGGGCCGACTACCGCCTGCGCATCTTCACCCCGCACCGGGAGCTGCCCTTCGCCGGCCACCCCACGCTCGGCTCGGCCGCGGCCTGGCTCGACGCCGGCGGCGCCCCGAAGCACGAGGACCGCATCGTCCAGGAATGCGGTGCCGGCCTCGTCGACATCCGCAGATCCCCTCGCCGAGGCGGCCCGACCCAAACAATCGACCTGACCAACCAGACCGACCCGACCGTCGAACCCTCCGAGACCCTCGCCTTCGCCGCCCCCGATCGCCTGCGCTCGGGGCCGCTCGACGACGTGTACGTCGACCAGATCGCGACCGCCCTCGGCGTCGATCGCTCCGAGATCCTCGATCACCAGTGGGCCGACAACGGACCCGGCTGGGCGGCCGTGCGACTGGCGAGCGCCGAACAGGTGCTCGCTCTCAACCCCGACTTCTCGGCGATCCCCGATGCGAAGCTCGGCGTCCTCGGCGCCCACCCGGAAGCAGCGGACCACGAATACGAGATCCGCGCCTTCGTGCCCGGAGTCGGCGTCGCCGAGGATCCGGTGACCGGCAGCCTCAACGCCTCCGTCGCCCAATGGCTCATCGGCGAGAACCTCACCCCGAACCGCTACACCGCGACTCAGGGAACCGCGCTCGGCCGCTCCGGAGTCATCTCCATCACGGCCGAGGCCGACGAGATCTGGGTCAGCGGAGCCACGTCCATCTGCGTCCGCGGGACGGTGCACACATGAATCGACATCTCACCGAAGCGAACAAGCCGAAGAAGCGCGTGCGCGTCTTCCACGGCCGCATGTACTTCGCCCTCCAGGCCCTCGCCGGAGCGGCATGGTGGCTGGGCACCGCGATGATCCCCGGAGTGGCGACCGCGACGCTCGGCAGCATCAATCCGCTGCTTATCGCGTTCGTCGACATCCCACTCTTCGTCATCGGCTCCGCCCTGGCCGCACTCAACTTCCGCTGGGCGGTGTGGATCGCCACCGCATGGACCGTGCTCGTAGCGCTGGGCATGGTCATCTATGCCACCGCCACCACCGAGGCGGGCCTCGGTGCCGTACTCATGATCCTCGCCGCGCTCGGCAGCCTCCTTGCCGGTGTGCTCATGATCGTCGGCCGCATCCCGTCCGAGAAACTCCTCATCGGACCCTTCGCATTCCACAGCTCCCATACTCGAGTGCGTTCTCGCGTGCTCGTGCACACGACCATTCAGATCGTCGTCTTCTGGGGCGTCTTCCTCATCATCATCCCGGTCATCATCAATGCCTTCGAAGACCGGTGGAATCTGGCCTACAAGTTCCCGATCCTCCTCGTCGTCGTCGGCTTCGCCCTGCTCGCCCTCTCCAGCGTCATCGGCGTCTGGTCGGCCCGAGCGATCGCGAACTTCGGCTCCGGCACCCCGCTGCCCTCGCAGATGGCCCACCATCTCGTCGCCCGCGGACCCTATGCCTTCGTCCGCAACCCGATGGCCATCGCCGGCATCGTCCAGGGGATGGCGATGGGCCTGCTCATCGGCTCGTGGCTCGTCGTCGTGTACGCCCTCATCGGCTCACTGCTGTGGAACTGGCTCATCCGCCCCCACGAGGAGGCCGACCTCATCGAGCGCTTCGGAGACGAATACCGCGACTACGCCAAGCGGGTGCGCTGCTGGTGGCCGACATTCTCGACCGCCGATTCGTCTCCCGACCTTGTCGACGAGGACTGATCGGCCTACGCTCGGCTGAGAACGACCACTCACCGAGGAGGCCCCATGGTCACGTTCACCACCGAACTTCTCGCCCTGGGCAACAATGTCGGCATCGAGGTTCCCGAGGACATCGTCCTCGGCTTCGGCGTGGGCAAGCGGGTCCCGGTCATCGTCACGATCGAAGGCTATTCCTATCCCTCGACGACCGCGGTGATGGGCGGGAAGTACCTGCTCCCGCTGGCCAAGGAACACCGGGAGAAGATCGGGGTCGCCGGCGGTGAGACCCACGATCGCCGGATCGCTAAGATCGTCGATTCGCTGCGCTGATCACCCCGCGTCGTGCAGGGTCACCGCATAGCCGTCGGGATCGGTGATCGTGAAGGTCAGCCCGAAGGGGCTGGGTGCGGGCGCACGGAGGATCTCCACCCCCGCCTCGGCGAGGGAATCATGCAGTGCCTGCGCATCATCGCACCTCAGCCACAGCGCCACTCCGTTTCCCGGGCGATCGCCGGAGTCGAGGTCGACGCCGGGCAGCGGTTCGCGCACGGCAAAGGGAATCGGCGAGGTCGTGAACACGACCGCTCCGGGCGGGGCGGCCGGGGCTCGGGTCAGCCCGAGCTGCGATTCGTAGAACTGTGCGGCCGCTTCCACGTCGCGCACCTGCAGGGCGATGAAGTCCGGACCGCTCACTGACGCATTCATGGTGTTCTCCTTCTCTTTCGGCATCCCGCCGCATGGCAGGACCCGCTCTCGTCTTATGTCAGTAACCTGACATCAGAAATGTATGTCAGAATGCTTACATGAGTCAAGAGACTAATGCTGGAGAAGCCGTCGGGGAGGACAGACTCGAGTCGCTGCTCGGCTACCAGCTCAAGCATCTGCAGTCGGCGCTGCGGTCCCGGATGGATGAGACGCTGCGACCGTTGGAGCTGACCACGCCGCAGTACAACTGCCTCGAGCAGCTGCGGCGACGGCCGGGAGCATCGAATTCCGAGCTCGCCCGCGGCGCCTTCGTCACCCGGCAGACGATGAATACTCTGCTGCGCGGACTCCAGGAACGGGGGCTGATCACGAGACCGGCCAAGGCGGACTCCGGTCGCGTCCTGCCCACTCGCCTCACCCCGGCAGGCATTGAGGCGCTCGATCAGGCCGTGTCCCGAGTCGAGGTGGTCACGGCTCGCATGGTCTCACCGCTCGACGAAGAGACTCGGACGATGGTCACCGAGGCACTCGGGCAGTGCATCGCGGCACTCGAGGAGCCGGAGGACGGCTGAGGGTCGGCGGCACACGGCCGTCACCGGGACCCGGCCTCACCGGACCTCGTGGTCAGTGGGAACCTGGTCCATCCTCGGCTGCCAGATCGTCATGACGATGAGCCCGACTACCGCACCGATTCCCGCACCGAGGCTGTTCGTGACGAGATCGCTGACCGTGCCGAAGCGCGTGGGTGAGAGCAGGGTCGCCTGAGTGCCCTCGATGATGCAGGTGAACGCGATTCCCGCGACCCAGCCGACCCACCAGCGTCTGCGGCCGCATTGGAGGGCTACCAGCAGGCCGAAGGGGATGAACATTCCGACATTGGCGAGCTTCTCGAGGATGTCGTAGTCGATCCACGCGGTCACTCGGTGGGAGGCGAGAAACTCGAGCAGGCCCGCGATGAACGAGCCGGGTCCGGTGTCCATCTGGTTGGGTGTGAGCGTGACGAGGCCGATGAAGACCGTGTAGAGGATGAGCAGGACCAACGGCACTGTCCGCAGCCTGCGCCTCGACCCCGTCATCGCTCCCCCCGACCGACTAGACGGCGTCGACCGTGTCGAAGCTCGCCGTGTCGATGACGACGCGGAAGACCACATCTCCGGCCACGACCCGGTCGTAGGCGGCGTCCGCCTCGGTGACGGGGATCGTCTCGATCTTCGCGGCGATGCCGTGTTCGGCGCAGAAGTCGAGCATCTCCTGGGTCTCGGCGATGCCGCCGATGTTCGATCCGGCGATCGCCTTGGCCCCGCCGATGACGGCGCCGAAGGAGAACTCCTGCTTCTCGGGCGGCAGTCCGACGACGGCCATAGTCCCGCGCGGCTTGAGCAGACGCAGGTAGCGGTTGACCGGGATGTCGGCGCTGATCGTGTTGAGGATGAGGTCGAACTCGCCGGCGTGGTCGGAGAAGAAGTTCTCCTCGGTGGTGGCGAGCATCCGCGTCGCCCCGAGTTCCAGGGCCGCGGCTTCCTTCTTCAGCGTGCGCGAGAGAACGGTCACCTCAGCTCCCATGGCCGCGGCGATCTGCACGCCCATGTGGCCGAGTCCGCCGAGTCCGAGCACGGCGACCTTCTTGGGCGCACCGTTCTTCTTCTCTCCGGCACCCCAGCGGTTGAGCGGTGCGTAGGTGGTGATGCCCGCGCACAGCAGCGGGGCCGCGACGTCGAAGTCGAGGGCTTCGGGGATGCGGCAGACGAAGCGTTCGTTGACGACGACCTTCTGCGCGTATCCGCCCTGGGTGATCGTGCCGTCGACATCTTCGACGTTGTAGGTGCCGACGTTGCCGTTCAGGCAGTTCTGTTCCTGTCCGGCCTCGCATTCCTCGCACTCTCCGCACGAATTCACCATGCAGCCCACTCCCACGCGGTCGCCGACCTTCCAATCGGTGACGTCCGAGCCCACGGCTTCGACGACGCCGGCGATCTCGTGGCCGACGGTGAGCGGAAAGTGCGCCTCGCCCCATTCGTTGCGGATGGTGTGGATGTCGCTGTGGCAGATGCCTGCGGCCTTGATGTCGATGACGACGTCATCGGGTCGGGGATCCCGGCGTTCGATCGTGGCCACGCGGAACGGCTGGTCCGGTCCGGTCTTCTGCAGTGCCTTGACGCTGATGCTCATGTGCTCTCCTTGGATTCCGTGTCCGTTGCTGGGCCACATCGTCCAGCACCTGCGGCTCGCAGTCTATTCCATGCACATGGACTTATTCTTTGATCGCCCGCTCGCCGATGCTCAGATCGAGCGGGAAATCGACGGGGGCATCCTCGAACAGCAATCGACCCGCCGAGGCGGCCGCCGCCCTGATCGCCTCCGCCGCTTCCTCGGCCTGTTCGGCCGGGGCATGGACGATGACCTCGTCATGGAGAAAGAACACGAGGTGGGCACGACGGGAGAACACCGGCCCCGAGGCTGCGGCTGGGCGGGTGCCGTCGAATTCAGGAAGCCGTGCCAACCGCAGGCGCAGGTCGGCCAGCCACGCCAGCGCCCATTCGGCAGCGGTGCCCTGGACGACGAAGTTGCGGGTGAAGCGTCCCTGGTCACCGGCGGCCCGACGCGCTCTCTGCTCATCGGCGCCGGTGGCGTCGAAGCGGTTCGCCGCCCTCTGCAGTCGCTGCCAGCCCTCACCCGGAGGCGGGGAGGTCCGGCTCAGCCAAGTGGACACGACTCCGCCCTGTCGTCCCGCCTCGGCGGCGGAATCGACGAGGTGCATCGCGGCGGGGAAATTCTGCCGCAGCCGCGGCACCAGGGCCCCGGCCTCCCCGGTCGTCGATCCGTACATCGCGCCGAGGACGGCGATCTTCGCCTCCTGCCGGGTGGCCACGACGCCGGCGTCGACGAGCCCGGAGTAGAGGTCGCGGCCGTAGCCGGCTGCAGCCATCGCCCGGTCGCCCGACATTGCGGCCAGCGCGCGGGGTTCGAGCTGGGCGACGTCGGCGGAGACGAGCCGCCACCCCTCGTCGGCGCGCAGCGCCGGCCGCAGCTGCCGTGGAATCTGCAGGGCCCCTCCCCCGCTGGCCGCCCACCGTCCGGTGACGACCCCGCCGGGCACATAGACCGGCCGGTAGCGGCCCTCGTCGACCCACTCGTCGAGCCAGTGCCAGCCGTTGGCGGAGAGCAGCCGGGCCATCTTCTTGTACTCGAGCAAGGGTTCGATCGCGGGATGCTCGCTCGTCTGCAGCTCCCATTTCGAGGTCGAGGCGACGTTGATTCCCGCATTGCGCAGGGCCGCGAGCAGTCGGTTCGGCGAATCGAGGTTGACCCGCGGATCGTCGAGAGCGGCCCGAACCTCCTCGGCCTTGGCCAGCATCTTCTCCGGCTTCCCGTCGCGGATCGGCCGGGGCCCGAGCAGTTCGGTCAGTATTCGGTCGTGTTCGGCCTCATCCCAGGGCACACCTGCCGCGCGCATCTCCGCAGCGACGAGTCCTCCCGCCGATTCCGCGGCGAGCAGCAGCCGCAGCCGTCCCGGATCGCTCGCGGTTTCGATCGCCGCGGTCTGCCGCACATATTCGGCCAGGGTCGCCTCGAGATCGTGCGGAACCTGGGGGATGAATCCGCGCCCGGCATCGACGTCGAAGAGAGCGGCCGCTTGTTCCGGTGCGGCGGCATCGGCGGGCGCGGCATCCCAGTCGGCGGCTGCGCGCACCGCCTCGGGTGCAGTGACGAGTTCGGAACGGGCGAGGATCGCATGAGCCAGTCGCAGGTCGTGGCAGCGTTCGATGCTCACTCCGGCGGCCAACAGGGGCGGATACCACTTCGGGGTGTCGCTGAAGACCCACCGCGGGCGGGCCCCGTTCTGCTCTCCCCCGGATGCGCTCTGCCCTCCTCGGGCCCCGTTCTCACGGTCACGGACATGGTCGGGCAGGGCCTCCTCGGCGAGGTCGATTCGACCGATCTCCCGACCCTCGCGATCGAGGTCGACGATCCCGATCCGACGGCCTTCGAACACTGTGCCGGGCAGCGTGCCGAGGACGCAGGCGGCGGGCGGCTGATCGGGGGCGGAGGTCATGGATCCAGCCTACGCCGCGGGTGCTCGCGGACGACCTTCCGAGCGCCCGTCCGCACCGTGACCCTGGCCTTCTGCGGCGAACGTGATCCTGGTAACGTCAAGAGCGAATTCCGGGTGCCGAACTCCGCTCGAAAGGCAGATACGCAACATGGACGTTGTCTCCTCTCTCACCTCCGCCCTGCCGGCCGGGGCAGTCATCACCGATCCCGATTCGATGGATGCCTACCGCTGGGACCGCGCGAACGATCCCGATGCCGGGGTGCCCGCCGCCGTGGTCCGGGTGAGAACCACCGAGGAGGTGCAGACGGTGGTGCGCATCGCCGCCGAGGCGAAGGTCCCGATCGTGCCCCGCGGCGCCGGCTCCGGCCTGTCGGGAGGCAGCTCCGCGATCGACGGCGGAATCGTGCTGTCCCTGGACAGGATGTGCGAGATCAGCATCGACCCGGTCACCCGCATGGCCACCGTCCAGCCGGGCGCCTTCAACGCCGAGGTCAAAGCCGCCGCGGCCGAGCACGGCCTCTGGTACCCGCCGGACCCCTCGTCCTTCGAGTTCTGCTCCATCGGCGGAAACATCGCCACGAACGCCGGCGGACTGTGCTGCGTGAAGTACGGCGTGACCACGGACTACGTCCTCGGGATGACCGTCGTCCTCGCCGACGGTCGGGCCGTGAAGCTCGGCGGACCCCGGCTCAAGGACGTCGCTGGTCTGCCGCTGACGAAGCTGTTCGTCGGCTCGGAGGGGACCCTGGGCGTGATCACCGAGGTGACCCTGCGCCTCATCCCCGCCCAGCTGCCCCCGACGACCGTCGTCGCGATGTTCCCGAAGCTCGCCGACGCCACGAACGCCGTCCTCGACATTGCGAAGGCGATGCGGCCCTCGATGCTCGAGTTCATGGACAAGCCCTCGATCAACGCTGTCGAGGACGAGCTGAAGATGGGTCTCGACCGTGAGGCCGAGGGCATGCTCGTCATCCAGTCCGACGAACCCGGAGAGCACGCGAGCGCTCAGGCGGCGATCATCGAGGAGATCTGCAACAGCAACGCGGCCTCCGAGTGCTACCTCACGACCGACCCCGAGGAGAGCGAAGCCTTCGTCACGGCTCGCCGGATCGCGATCCCGGCCGTGGAGAAGAAGGGTGCGCTGCTGCTCGAGGATGTCGGCGTGCCGCTGCCGAAGCTCGGCGATCTGGTGCTCGGCATCGAGAAGATCGCGGCCGACCGCGAGGTGACGATCGCCGTCATCGCCCATGCCGGCGACGGCAACACGCATCCCCTGCTCGTCCTCGATCCCAAGGATGAGGAACAGCAGAAGCGCGCGCAGATCGCCTATGGCGAGGTCATGGACCTGGCGACCGGCCTCGGCGGGACGATCACCGGTGAGCACGGCGTCGGCCGGCTCAAGGCACCGTGGCTCGCGCCCTACCTCGGCGAAGATGTCATGGAGCTCAATCACCGGATCAAGCAGGCCCTCGATCCGGACAACATCTTCAACCCGGGATCGGTCTACACCGGACTCGTCTGAGACGGTCCGGCCTCGGGCCGGTCGGGGCGTCCCCGGATAGGTCAGGGCCGCCTCGGCGGAGGGATTCCGTGGAAGAATCTTGAGCATGGTGTCGAATCGCCGTCGATTCGATCGTCTTCACGATGAGCGGCCGAAACGCGGCCGTCTCACACAGAACGGAGCGAACCATGCGCTATTCACTGATCTTCCACGCCCCCGAGCCCGGAGCCGACGGCCCGGCCCCCACCACAGAGGATATCCAGGAGATGATGCGCCTCATGGACGACTTCGGCCAGGCCCTGACCTCGGCCGGAGTCTTCGTCGCCTGGGAGATGCTCGCACCCCACACGGAGACGAAGACCGTGACCCGGCGGACGGGCGAGGTCGTCATCGAAGACGGACCCTTCGCCGCCGCGAAGGAGGCCCTGGCCGGGGTCGTCGTCATCGACGTTCCCGACACCGAGGCGGCCCTGGCCTGGGCAGAGAAGTTCCCCGGCACGAACTACGGCACGATCGAGGTCCGACCCGCCGCGACCTCTTTCGTCGACGGGGCCTGGACCCGACCGGATGACAGCCCGTCCCAGCCGGGCGACTGCCCGTCCCGGCCGAACCGGTCGTCCTGAACGCCTGACCAAGATGACCGAGCCCGCAGAGACCACCGATCCTGCCGAGCGGGCGATGATCCTGTCCCAGGACGGCTGGGGCAGGATCATCGCGCTCATCGCGGCCGCCGACGGCGATATCTCCGGCGCCGAGGATGCCCTGTCCACCGCGCTCGAACCCGCCGTCACCGCGTGGCGGGACCAGGGACCGCCCGCCAATCCGGAAGGCTGGCTCTACCGTGTGGCGCTCAATGCCCGCCGAGACGTGTGGAAATCGGCGGCGGCGCGGACCTCGACCGCCCTCGACGAGGAGACGATCGACCGCCTCGGCGCCGGTGCCTCCGAACTCGGGACCGATCACGGCGCCAGTGCCAGCACAGGTTCCAGCACAGGTTCCAGCACTGATCCCGCCGAACACGATCCCGACGCTCTGCCCGACCGGCGACTCGAACTCCTCGCCGCGTGCGCTCATCCGGACATCGACCCGCCCGCGCGGCCGCTGCTCATGCTCTCGGCCGTGATGGGGATGACGGCGAAGCAGATCGCCTCTGCCATGGCCCTGCCCGCCGCCACCGTCTCGGCCCGCCTGACCAGGGCGAATAAGCGCGTTGCCGGACTCGGCGTCGCCTTCGGCAGTCCCGACCGTCTCGACCTCGAGTCCCGTCTGCCCGATGTGTTTGAGACGATCTACGGGGCCTTCGCCATCGAATGGGCTCAGGCGGCCGCTCAGCCACGGGAGGGCATGATCGGCGAGGCCCTGTACCTGTCCCGCCTCGTGGCCGAACTCTGCCCCGGTGACGGCGAATCCCACGGACTGGCCGCCCTCATCCACCTCTCCGCCGCCCGGTTCCCCGCTCGCCGCAGCGACGACGGACGATTCGTGCCCCTGTCCGACCAGAACCCGGACCGCTGGGACGGAACACTCACCGAGGCCGGCGAGCGCCACCTCGTCGAGGTCCACCGCTGCGGACACGTCGGCCGATTCGGCATCGAGGCGGCCATCCAACTCCTCCATATGGCCGGAATCCGCACCGGATCCACGGATTGGCCGATGCTGCTGCGCCTCCACGACGACCTCGCAAAGCTCGCGCCGAGCCTCGGCGGCTCGGTCTCCCGGGCGGCCATCCTCGCCGAAATCGAGGGGCCCGAGGCGGGACTGGCAGCTCTTGACGCGCTGGGCGTCGCCCCGGACGGCCAAGACGATAAGCGCGTCTCCGCCTTCCAACCTGCCTGGGTGCTGCGGGCGCATCTGCTCACCCGCCTCGGCCGCATCGACGAGGCGACCACCGCCCGTCGGCGCGCCCTCGACCTGACCACCGATCCGGCCGAACGTGACTACCTCTCGGCAGGACCCACCTGAGACGGACGTCACCTCGTCTTCGGGATGAGCCGGGGTACGGCATATGATGGTGAAATCAATCCACAGACTCCGAAACCATCCTGCATGCACAATTCCTCTCAGACCGAACCCGCCCAGGGCACATCCCAGGGCTTCGCCCACGCAAAGGCGATCCTGTTCGGCGAACACGCGGTTGTCTACGGCTCTCCGGCCGTCGCAGTGCCATTGCACGGGCTCGGAGTCCAGACCGACATCCGCCGGTCCCCGCACCAGGAGACCCGGATCGAGAGCCAGCTGTTCTCCGGAAATGCGCAGACCGCTCCGGAGCCGATGGGCCCCGTCGTCGCCGGTCTCAACGCCGCGCTGAAGGCCGTGGGAAATCCCGACGCCGAGGTGGAGTTGCTCATCCGTTCGGCGATCCCCCACAGCCGCGGCTTGGGCTCGAGCGCCGCCGTGGCCACCTCCGTGGCCGCGCCGTCGCGAACCTGCATGCGACGGTCTTCGACGAGAACACCCTCCACGAGATCGTGCAGGCGGCCGAGACCGTCGCCCATGGCCGACCCAGCGGAATCGACGCCTGGGCCGTGGCCAAACCCGCCCCCATCCGCTTCCAGACCGGGTGCGCCCAGACCATCGACGTCGGTCAGCGCCTCGTCTTCGTCCTCGCGGACTCCGGTCATCACGGGTCCACCGCTGAGGCAGTCGGAGGGGTCCGTGCCCGCCGTGACGCCGATCCTGTGCGCATCGGGGGGATGATCGACCGTCTCGCCGAAATCACCGACTCCGCCGTCGACAACATCCGCTCCGGTGATCGTGGGGCGATCGGCACCCTGATGAACGAAGCCCATGGGCTGCTCGGCAGCCTCGGTGTGTCGACCCCGACTCTCGATTCCCTCGTGGACGCCGCCACGGCGGCCGGAGCCTGGGGTGCCAAACTCACCGGCGGCGGACTCGGCGGCTGCGTGCTCGCCCTGGCCGATGACGATGATTCGGCCGAGGAGCTCGCCGAGGCCCTGCGCAAGGCGGGAGCACCCCGCACCTGGACGACGGAGGTCAGACCGACATGAGAACGACGACGGCGCGGGCCTACCCGAACATCGCCCTGGTCAAGTACTGGGGCAAGGCCGATGAGGAGCTCATCCTGCCCGCCGCGGGCAGTCTGTCGCTGACGCTGAACCACTTCGAGACCACGACCACCGTGGTGCCCGCCCCGGACGCCGAGACCGATGTCCTCGAACTCGACGGCGCACTCGCCGATCCCGGTCAGACCGACCGCATCTCCACCTTCCTCGACCACGTCCGCGCCCTGGCCGGACGCGATGACCGGGTCCTCGTCCGGTCCCGCAACTCCGTGCCCACGGGTGCCGGTCTGGCCTCCTCGGCGTCGGGGTTCGCGGCCCTGGCCACAGCGGCCGCCGCGGCATTCGACCTCGATCTCGGGCCCAAGGATCTCAGCCGTCTGGCCCGCCGCGGCTCGGGGTCGGCCTGCCGCTCGATTCCCGATGGCATCGCCGTCTGGCATGCCGGCGACGACGAATCGTCCTTCGCCGAGACCGTGTCCGCCCCTGATATGCGGATGATCATCGTCACCGTCAACCGGGCCCGGAAGGCCGTGTCCTCCCGCGAGGCCATGCGCCTGACCGCCGCCACCTCTCCCTTCTACTCCGGCTGGGTGTCCTCGACCGAGGACTATCTGGAGCAGATGGTCGCCGCCTGCGCTGCCGGGGACTTCTCTCGCATCGGTGAGATCACCGAATCCCACGCACTGCGCATGCATGGTCTCATCCAGTCGACGGTGCCGCCGATCCGGTTCCTCAACCCGACCAGCCACGCGATCTTCGACGCCGTGGCCGAAGCCCGCGAGAACGGGATCGAAGCCTATTCGACCGCCGATGCCGGCCCGAACGTCGCCGTCATCGTCCGCCCCCATGACGCCGAGGCGCTGGCCGAGAAGCTCTCCGGCTTCGGCGACGTCCGAGTCGTGGGCCCCGGACCGGGAGCCCACCTGCTCACAGACGCAGACGAAGTACCGCCCGCAGACGCAGCAACCACGGCTGCGGGTGAAGGCAGCCGGGCATGATCGAGACCCGGGCGCCCGGCAAGCTGTTCATCGCCGGCGAGTACGCCGTCGTCGAACCCGGACAGCCCGCCGTGCTCATCGCCGTCGACCGGTGCATCACCGTGCGTCTGACCGAGAGCGAAGGCGCCGGCCGCATCCATTCGAGCGAATACGGTCAGGCCCCCGTCATCTGGCGGCGCGAAGACGATGGTGAGCACATCATCGTCGACGAGCGTCCCTTCGACTATGTGCTCTCGGCGATCTCCACCGTCGAAGAGCTGCGCTCCGGCCGCGGTGCCAGCCCCCGCTACTTCGATCTCGAGATCTCCAGCGAACTCAATGACGCCGACGGCCGGAAGTTCGGCCTCGGTTCATCGGCGGCGGTGACCGTGGCGACGATCGCCGCTCTCGACGAGTTCTATGGGCTCGGCCTCACCCTGACCGAACGCTTCAAACTCGCCGTCCTCGCGACCATCGCGATCTCCACGAAGGCCTCCGGCGGGGATCTCGCCGCCAGCACCTTCGGCGGCTGGATCCGCTACTCCTCCCCCGACCGTGCGGCCCTGCACGCTCATCGCGAAGCCCACGGAGTCGTCTCCGCCATGACCTGCGCGGAATGGGCCGACTGCTCGGCCAGACGGGTCACCCCCCCGAGTTCGCTCGACCTCCTCGTCGGCTGGACCGGATCACCGGCGTCGACCGAACACCTCGTCACACGCGTCCACTCCCCGAACGAACGGGCGGACGACACCGCGAGCGAACGGGCAGACGACACTTCCGCCGAGTCGACCCGGCCGGGGCCGTTGCCTCACCTCCAGCGAAGACCCGCCCGCTCGTCTCCTTCGCCGCCGAGTCCCAGATCCTCGTCGACGATCTCGTGGCGGCCTTCGATGCCGACGACGCCGAGGCCAGCCTGACCACGATCCGCTCCGTGCGCGCCCTGCTGCGACGGCTGAGCGATTCCACGGGCAGCCTCATCGAGACCGAAGCCCTGCACGATCTGTGCGAGATCGCCGAAACCCACGGTGCCGCCGCAAAGCCCTCCGGCGCCGGCGGCGGCGACTGCGGAATCGCCCTCGCCCACTCGCACACCGAAGCACAGACCATTCTCAGCGGCTGGGAAGCCGCCGGAATCCGACCCCTGGACCTCGGTGCCCACCGAGAGGAAGGCGAGATCGATGAGTTCTGAGACCCCGGCATCCGTTGAAACAGCGGCATCAGCAGAGTCTCCGGAGACCAAGGCCTCACGGGCCTCCCGCAAGGACGACCACGTTCGCCTCGCCTCGGCGCAGCAGACCGAAGGTCCCCGCCGCACCGACTTCGACGACCTCGAATTCGTCCACCATGCGCTCTCGGGCACGAGCCCCGAACGCGTCGACCTCAGCGTCGAGCTGGGCGAGTGGACCTGGCCGACGCCCTTCTACGTCAACGGTATGACCGGCGGCACCGAGACCACGGCGAAGATCAATCGGGATCTGGCCATCGCCGCCGCCGAGACCGGTCTGCCCATGGCCTGCGGATCGATGAGCGTGGCTCTCGACGACGCCGAGGCCGCCAAGGGCTTCACCGTCATCCGCGAGGAGAACCCGGACGGCTTCGTCATGGGCAACCTCGGTGCCGGTCGCAGCGCCGATGATGCCCGCCGCGCTGTCGAACTGCTGCGCGCCGATGCCCTCCAGCTGCACATCAACCCCGTGCAGGAGACCGCGATGCCCGAAGGCACCCGCGACTTCTCCACCTGGCTGTCCGGCCTCGAGGACATCGTCGCCGCCTGCCCCGTGCCCGTCGTCGTCAAAGAGGTCGGATTCGGACTCAGCCGCCGCACGCTGACGCTGCTCGCCGAGATCGGGGTCCAGTTCGCCGATGTCTCCGGCGCCGGAGGCACGGACTTCCTGCGCATCGAGAACGATCGCTCACCGGCCGAAGACTTCTCCATGCTCACCGGGTTCGGCCAGTCGGCACTGGCCTGCCTGCTCGACGCCCCACCTGAGTGGACGACCGAAACGTTGATGGACGACGGAATCTCGAACCGTGTGCTCCTGGCCTCCGGCGGAGTGCGCAACCCCTATGATGTCGTGAAGGCACTGGCCTGCGGTGCTCGCGCCGTCGGCGTCGCCGGCACGTTCCTGCAGACAGTGCTCGACCACGGTCCGGACGGACTCGTCGACCTCGTGCGCACCTGGCAGACTCAGACCTCGGCTCTGTTCGCACTGCTCGGGGCCGAACGATCCACGGATCTCACGGGCACGGACCTGCTCACTCGGGGTCGCCTCGGCGAGTTCGTCCGTCTGCGCGGAATCGACGCCACCGCGCTCTCGCACCGCACCGACGCTCTTTCGAGGAGGAATCAGCTGTGAATCAGCAGACCACGATCACCGGGATCCCCACCACGTGGGTCGGTCCCCTGCGGGTCAGCGGCGAAGCGCTGGCTCCGAACGGCACCCACACCGAGGTGGCCGTGCCCCTGGCAACGTATGAGACCCCGCTGTGGCCCTCCGTCGGCCGCGGGGCCTCGATCTCGCGTGAGATCGAGGACGGGATCCGCACCGTCATCGTCGATGAGCGGATGACCCGGTCCGTGCTGTTCGTGGCCGAATCCGCGATCGGCGCCGAGGCGGCCGCGCGGGCCATCCGCCACCGGACTCCCGAACTCGAATCGGTCGTCGAGGCCGGTTCCAATCACTGCCGGCTCATCGAGATCCATCCGGAGATCGTCGGCAATCTGCTCTTCGTCCGCTTCGCCTTCCGCACGAATGACGCCTCGGGCCACAATATGGTCACCCAGGCCTCGGACTCGCTCATGGAGCGCATCCTGTCGTGGCACCTCGGCCTCGACTACGGGTCGGTGTCCGGCAACTACTGCTCGGACAAGAAGGCCACCGCGGTCAACGGGATCCTCGGACGCGGACGCAATGTCGTCGCCGAGATCCTCCTGCCCCACGAGGTCGTCGAGCGCCGCCTGCGCACGACCGCGGAGAAGATGACGGAGATCGTCATCCGCAAGGACCTCGTCGGGTCGACGATCGCGGGCGCCCTGCGCTCGGCGAACGCCCACTATGCGAATATGCTGCTCGCGTTCTACCTGGCCACGGGTCAGGATGCCGCGAACATCGTCGAGGGCTCACAGGGCATCACCTATGCGGAGAACCGCCCCGAGGGCCTGTACTTCTCGACGACTCTGCCGCACCTCATCGTCGGCACCGTCGGCAACGGCAAGGATCTGCCTCATGTCGATGAGGCACTGGAGCGCCTCGGCTGCCGCGAGGATCGCGAGCCGGGAGCGAATTCGCGTCGCCTGGCGGCGCTCATGGCCGCCACCGTGCTCTGCGGTGAGCTGTCCCTGCTCGCCGCGCAGACGAACCCGGGTGAGCTGATGGACACTCACCGTCAGATGGAACGCAAGGCTGACGAGCAGCGCGCTGCCGAGACTCAGCGAGAGGACGGCGAGGCCGCATGACATCACACACTGCTGCGGGCACTGCACCAATCGGCATCGACGACATCGAACTGGCCACCAGCCACCATGTCGTCAGGCTCGATGACTTCGCCGAGGCGAACGGCACCGATCCTGCGAAGTTCCACCTCGGCCTCGGCCAGGACGAGTTCAGCTTCCCAGCTCCCGATGAGGACGTCGTCACCATGGCCGCCGCGGCCGCTGCGCCGATCATCGAGCGCAGCGGGACCGAGGGAATCCGCACCATGCTGTTCGCCACCGAATCGGGCATCGACCAGTCGAAGGCCGCCGGCATGGCCGTGCACTCGCTGCTCGACCTGCCGTCGCAGATGCGGGTCGTCGAGGTCAAAGAAGCCTGCTACTCGGCGACGGCCGCCCTGCAGGCCGCCGTCGGCATCGTCACCCGGTCTCCCGGACAGCGGGTGCTCGTCATCGCCTCGGATGTCGCCCGCTACGAGCTCGACACACCCGGTGAGCCCACTCAGGGCGCCGGTGCCGTGGCGATGCTCGTCTCCGCGGATCCGAAGCTGCTCGAGATCGAACCGGTCTCGGGTCTCAACTCGGCCGACGTCGATGACTTCTGGCGCCCGAACGATTCGACGACCGCGATCGTCGACGGAGCCCTGTCCGTGACCGCCTACCTCGATGCGCTCACCGGAGCCTGGACCGATCTGGCCGCGCAGGGCGGACCGGCGATGGCCGAGATCGACCGCGTGCTCTACCACCAGCCGTTCACGAAGATGGCGAAGAAGGCGCAGGTCCACCTCGCCGGACTCACCGGTGAGGATCTCGACACGGAGATCGTCGCGGGGACTGCGGGTGGCTCAGCTTCCACCAGGCCGCGCGATACCGGACTGGCCACGAGCACCTTGTACAACCGCCGTCTCGGCAACTCCTATACCGCTTCTCTCTATGCGGGACTGTGTTCGCTGCTCGACCACGATGCGGATCTCGCGGGCAAGCGCATCGGACTCTTCAGCTACGGCTCGGGCAGCGTCGGCGAGTTCTTCACCGCCCGCGTCGTCCCCGGCTACGAGCAGCAGTCGCGCCGACAGGCCGTCACGGAGGCACTGGACGCCCGAGTGCCGCTGTCAATCGACGCTTATCGCGCACTTCACGCCGCCGAGCTCTCCAGCGCCGAGGACGCCTCAACGCCGAAGGTGACCGCGGGACCGTTCCGCTTCGCCGGCGTCAAGGGCCGCGCCCGCCACTACGAGCGCGCCTGAGCCTGGTCCCCGGCTCCCGACGCAGGCCTCACTTCGGTCCTCACGCCGGGCTTTTCGCAGCCCCAGGGCTCACTCGGGCCCTCGTGCGGCCCTCATGTAGGCCTCACGTGGGCCTCAGGTGGGCCTCAGGTCGTAATTGGTGCTGTCTTCTCTGAACTGCTCACGTTCTTCTGTGTGCATTTCAGAGGAAACAGCACCATTTCGCATTCTGCCGAGCGCGGACTGCCGACTGCGGGGCTGCGGGGCTGCGCTGCCACCCGGGTGCACCCAGCGCCCCGCGCCCAGGTGCCTTCGACTCAGATTGGAATCAGCACTGTTTAAGGTGAGCAGCCCATGTTCAAACACGTGCTGCTCACCTCAAACTGGGCCGTTTGCGGCGACCACCCGCGCGGACGCGAAGAAGCCCCTCACCGGACCTTCTGCAGATCCTGGTGAGGGGCTTCTCATTCGCTGTGCGCGAGGGGGGACTTGAACCCCCACGACCTTGCGGCCACTGGCACCTGAAGCCAGCGCGTCTACCAATTCCGCCACTCGCGCGAACAAGAGACGACTCTAGCATCGGA
Source organism: Brevibacterium sp. LAARM3_SD1 (assembly GCF_057364765.1). Lineage (NCBI taxonomy): Bacteria > Bacillati > Actinomycetota > Actinomycetes > Micrococcales > Brevibacteriaceae > Brevibacterium > Brevibacterium sp. LAARM3_SD1. The sequence goes on from NZ_JBNFOL010000010.1 coordinate 102,750, forward strand.
GGAGGCGAAACTTAAAACCGAGAATGCCGAATCGGCTCAAACGTGTCCACCTTCACATTTTCGCTCCGCACAGCCGCCCACACTCGTTCACCTGCGCGAACCGCGCACATCCCGCACAGCCCCCCGCCGCACCCGCACACTCCCCCTCCGCTTCACGCGCGCCGGCCCCGCACAGCCACCCGCCCGCACCGTCTGCATTCCCTCGAACTTCCCTGGACGCGCGCAGGGAATCCCGGCACAGCTTCGCCCCGCGAACTCGCGTAACGTGAGTTGAGAGCTTCACCGCGTTAGGATTGGGTGTTGATGTGCCCAGAGTGCACGTGATCACGACCACCTGGTCAGAGCACTCAAAGACGCTTGGCGAAGAGTTCGTCCGGCAACGGCAACACCTGATGAGGAGGTGCCATGGGGTTACTCGATCGCTTCGAGAAGGGGCTGGAGAACGTCGTCAACGGCGCCTTCGCCAAGGCTTTCCGATCCCAGGTCGAACCCGTCGAACTCGCCGGAGCACTGCGCCGTGAGGCCGACAACAAGGCCGCCGTGGTCTCCCGCGGTCGCACTCTGACGGCCAACCACTACGTCATCGAGCTCTCGCAGACCGACCATGACCGGCTCTCCGGCCTCGAGTCCGAGCTGCGCTCCGATCTGCGCCAGATCGTCGGCGACCACGCCGTCGAACAGGCCTACAGCTTCGTCGGTCCCGTCTCCGTCGAATTCGCTCTCGCCGACGACCTCGACACGGGCATGTACCGCGTCGTGTCCTCGACCCAACGTCCCGACGGATCTCCTGCCGCCCAGCCTGCCAACCGCGGCGGCTACGACCCGATCTCGCGGGCGAATCCGATCGTCGGCGAATCCCCGAACTCCGGTTCCCGCCCCGTGACCCCGCGCCGCACTCCCGAACCCGCGCGTTCGGCCCCGGCTACGCCACCGCGGGCGAACCCCGCCGCGCGCCCCGCCCCGGCACCCGCACCCGCTCGCACCATCGAAGCCAGCGTGACCATCGACGGTCGCACGCAGATGCTGCGACAGGGCACGAACACCTTCGGCCGTTCCTCGTCGAGCTCCGACTTCGTCATCGACGATCCCGGCGTCTCACGCCGTCACTTCGAGATCGTCGTCGAGGGCGACCGCGCCGTGGCCAATGACCTCGGATCGACGAACGGCACACTGTTGCACGGACGCAAACTGACATCAGCGACCCTCTCCGACGGCGACATCCTCCTCGCCGGCGAGGCCGAGGTCCACTACAACGAGCGGGACGCCCAGTGAGCGAATTCACCGTCACCGTCTTCCGGTTGGCATTCTTCATCATCCTCTGGCTCTTCGTCCTCGGAGTCGCCGGAGTCCTCCGGCGCGACATCTTCGGCCCCCGGAAGACCCGTGCCGGAAGGAAATCCCGCCGAGGCGGCTCCAAGTCCGCCCCGCCGGCACCGTCCCGTCCGGCTCCCGCACCGCGTCCGGCGGCGGCCCCGGTCACCCACGCCCATCCGGGCACCATCCGCATCACCGACGGCCCCTTGGCCGGGCAGACGCTCATGCTCTCGGGAGCACCTGTGACCTTCGGTCGAGCCCCCGACAATACGATCATCATCAATGACGACTTCGCCTCCAGCCATCATGCTCGGATCTCCGCGAAGAACGGCGCATGGATGCTCGAAGACCTCGGATCGACCAACGGCACCATCGTCGACGGCTCACGCATGACCGGACCCATCCAACTGGCCATCGGCACCCGGATCACCATCGGACATACGACCCTGGAGACCCAATCGTGACGACCGGCGGTACCATCACTCTCCGTTCGGCAGCCCGGTCTCACACCGGGCTGGTGCGTAAGAACAACCAGGACTCCGGCTACGCGGGACCCAATTTCCTGCTCATCGCCGACGGAATGGGCGGTCACGCAGGCGGAGACGTCGCCTCGGCGATCACCGTCTCCCGCCTGGCCGAGCTCGACCACGAGCCCGGAGGCGAGGACGCCCTCGAAATCCTGCGCACCTCGATCCTCGAAGCCAACGACCGCATCTGCCGCGGCGTCGGCGAACAGCCCGAACTCGCCGGAATGGGCACCACCGTCACCGCCCTCCTGCGTGCTCCCGGCAACCGCTTCGCTCTCGCCCATATCGGCGACTCCCGCGGCTATGTGCTGCGCGACGACAAGCTCCAGCCGATCACCCACGACCACACCTTCGTACAGATGCTCGTCGACGAAGGCCGGATCACCCCCGAGGAGGCCGAGACCCACCCGCAGCGCTCGGTCGTGATGAAGGTCCTCGGCGACGTCGGGGCCTCCCCCGACCTCGACCTGTCCCTGCGCGAGGCCCAGGTCGGTGACCGTTGGATGCTGTGCTCGGACGGTCTGACCGGATTCGCCGACATCGACGACATCACCCGCGTGCTCAAAGAGGTCGCCGACCCCGACGAGGCCTGCCGTCAGCTCATCGACCTGGCCCTGGCCGGCGGCGGAGCCGACAACGTCACCGTCGTCGTCGGCGATGTCCTCGAAGGCGAGGTCGAGACCACCGAAGGCGTGTCCGTCGGCTCCGTCCACCTCAACCCCCGCTACGCCGCGATCGGTGCGAACCCCGACGCCGAGGCGGCCGTTGACACCGAAGCCCACGAAACCTTCGCCGACAACGACGCATCCGCCGACACGGCACCGATCCAGACCGTAGACGGCGAGGACGTCGAAGCTCGGGACGGCACTACTCAGCAGCTGCGGACCAACACCGCTGCAGACGAGGAGGCCGACCTCGACGAAGAGGTCGAGAAAAGGTCCTACCTCGGGTGGATCATCACCGCCATCGTGATCGTCGCGCTGGCCGTCGGCGGATTCTTCGCCTATAACTACGTCAGCCACCAGTACTACGTCGCCAACGACGACGGCAAGGTCTCCCTCTACCGCGGCCTCGACACGACGCTCGGGCCCATCGAACTCAGCCGCCTCGTCGACACCACGGACATCGAGGTCGGCAGCCTCAACAGCTACTCCCAGGACCGCCTCCGCGGATCTATTCCCGCCGGCTCACGCGATGAGGCCGATCGCATCATCGACAATCTCCGCAAGGAATCCGATCGCTCCTCCGGCATGTCCGGCGACGTGCAGGACTCGACGAGTCCGAGCGACCCGGCGCCATCACCTCCGGATTCGAAGTCCGCGGACCCCAGTGACGCCATCACCCGGGAGTCGCAGTGATGAACCAGGCTCCCTCGCAGACCGCGCGCCCCAGAACCTACCGTCTGGCGGAGCTCGGTCTCCTGATCCTGGCTATCGCCGTCGCCACCAGCGCCTATGCTCTGGTCGGCCTCGGCGTCGAAGACACCATCCCGGCCAATGTCTACGGCTATGCCGCATGGCTGGCGGCTCTCGGCGTCATCCTCCACATCATCGTGTGGATCAAGGCGAAGTACGCCGATCCCGTGCTCGTGCCGATCGCGGTGCTGCTCAACGGACTCGGCCTGGCCATGATCTACCGTGTCGACCTCGGCCGCGACGAATACCTCGGTTCGGCGATGACCCAGCTGGTGTGGATGAGCCTCGGCGTGGGTCTGGCCATCGTCGTGATCTTCGTCGTCCGCGACCACCGCTGGCTGCGCCGCTACACCTATGTCTCGGGCTTCGCCGCTCTGGTCTTCCTTCTGCTTCCGCTCATCCCGGGCATCGGCAAGACCATCAACGGCGCCCGTATCTGGATCGGCGTCGGTCCGCTGTCGTTCCAGCCCGGTGAGATCGCGAAGATCCTGCTGGCCATCTTCTTCGCCGGCTACCTCGTCACCTACAAGGACCAGCTCGTCGCCGCCGGCCCGAAGATCCTCGGCATCCGCTTCCCCCGTCTGCGCGACTTCGGCCCCATCGTCGTCGCCTGGGTCGCCAGCGTCGGCGTCCTCGTCTTCGAACGTGACCTCGGCACCTCGCTGCTCTTCTTCGGTCTCTTCGTCGCCATGCTCTACGTGGCCACCTCGAAGGTCTCATGGATCATCCTCGGCCTCGGATTCTTCTCCGCCGGCGCGGTTGCCGCCACATTCCTCTTCTCCCATGTGGGCCAGCGTGTGTCCGGTTGGCTCAATGCGCTGACCGCCGAGGAGTACAACAAGTCTCCCGGTGGCTCCTACCAGCTCGTGCAGGGTCTGTTCGGCATGTCCAACGGCGGACTCATCGGCACCGGCTTCGGCGAGGGCCGACCGAATATGGTCCCCTACGCCGAATCCGACTTCATCTACGCCAGCTTCGGTGAGGAGATCGGCCTGGCCGGACTCTTCGTCATCCTGCTCTGCTACCTCTTCATCTTCCAGCGCGGAATCCGCACCGCTCAGCAGCTGCGCGACGGCTTCGGAACCCTGCTGGCAACGGGCCTGTCGTTCACGATCGCCCTGCAGGTCTTCGTCGTCGTCGGCGGCGTCACGCGCCTCATCCCGCTGACGGGTCTGACCACGCCGTTCCTCGCCCAAGGCGGATCCTCGCTCATCGCGAACTGGATGATCATCGCCCTGCTGCTGCGGATCTCGGACAACGCCAGGCGCCCCGTGGAGGAGTTCCACACCGGCGTGCTCACCATCACCGAGGATCCCGAGCCCGTTCCCGCGGGCGCCCCCGCCGCGGAGGTGGACTCAGCGGACGCGGAAGGAGCCGTTCCCGCACAGGGCACGGCCGCCTCGGCGCGCACCGTCGACGAGGATGCTCCCACGACGAATCTGCCGCCGGCCGATTCCCGTGAGTTCGACGGCGAAGCCCCGACGACGAACCTGCCGCCCGCGGATGACCGCGCACTCAAGCGCGGCGGGACATCCAACGACACCGATCCCACCGACCAACGACCCACCGGAGGTGAACGATGAAGAAGCCATTGACGCATATCGCCGTCGTCGGATTCGTCATGTTCGCGCTCCTGTTCGGGTCGACGAGTTGGGTGCAGTACGTGACCGCGGATTCGCTGAACAACAATCCGCTGAACAACCGACGGATCCTCGACCAGCTGGCCCGTGATCGCGGTCCGATCCTCGTCGACGGCACCCCGATCGCGTACTCGGAGCCTGTCGACGACAAGTACAAGTACCAGCGCAAATACGGCTCTGAGAACCTCGATCCGCGCGCCTACGCCTCGCTGACCGGCTACTACTCCGTCGTGTCCGGAGCCTCGGGCATGGAGCGCGCCGCCGGCGACTACCTCTCCGGCGATTCCGACGCCCTGTTCTACGACAAGGTCGGCAGCTTCTTCACCGGTGAGCAGCCACGCGGCGCAGCGGTCGAGCTGACCATCGACCCGAAGGTGCAGCAGGCCGCATGGGACGGGCTGGGCAACCAGAACGGTGCGGCCGTGGCCCTCGACCCGAAGACCGGGAAGATCCTGGCCATGGCCTCGACCCCGGGCTGGGACCCCAACGCCCTGGCCAGCCACGACTCGACCGAAGCCAGCGAGGCCTACAAGAACCTCGAAGCTGCCGACGGCAAGCCCGCCTACAACCGCGCGATCGGCGGCAACCTGTACCCGCCCGGATCGACATTCAAGGTCCTCGTTGCAGCGGCCGCTCTGGAATCAGGTGACTACGATCCCGATTCGCAGCTCAACGGACCGGCAACGCTCGATCTTCCGCAGACGACGGCGACGATCGGCAACTCGCATCCCGGTGCGTGCCGCAACGGCGGCAAGCCGACCCTGGCCGATTCGCTCGCCGAATCCTGCAACACCTCGTTCGCCTCCCTCGGGATGGACCTCGGAGAGGACGCGATCGCGAAGCAGGCCGAGAAGTTCGGCTTCGGCGAGGATCTCGAGATCCCTCTTAATGTCACCCCGTCCTCATTCCCGTCCGACCTCAATCCGCCGCAGCTGGCTCAGTCCTCGCTCGGTCAGTACGAGGTCCGGTCGACTCCGCTGCAGATGGCGATGATGACTGCGGGAATCGCCAACGGCGGAAAGATGATGAAGCCTCAGCTCGTCGACAGGGTGCTCAATGCGAACACCCTCGAACCGATCTCCGAGACCCGTCCGAGTCAGATGTCGCGCGCCGTGTCCGGAGATACGGCCGACAAGCTCACCGAGATGATGACCGGTGTCGTCGACGACGGCACCGCCTCGGTGGCGAAGATGGGCGACACGAAGGTCGCAGCGAAGACCGGCACCGCCCAGCACGCCACGGGCGCGGCGCCCCATGCCTGGTTCATCTCCTTCGCCCCGGCCGATGACCCTCAGGTCGCGGTCGCGGTCGTGGTCGAGAACGGCGGAAACGCGGGCAATGAAGCTTATGGTGCGACGGTCGCAGGACCGATCGCGAAGAACATGATGGAAGCGGTGGTCGAGAAATGAGACCCGTCGAAGGCACCCTGTTGGGCGACCGTTACAAACTCACCTCCCGCATCGCCGTCGGCGGCATGGGTGAGGTCTGGAAGGGTGTGGATTCCGTACTCGGCCGTGAGGTCGCCGCGAAGATCCTCAAGGACGAATACCTCTCCGAATCGACCTTCCTCGCCCGGTTCCGTGCCGAGGCCCAGAACATGGGTCGTGTCTCCGACCCGGGAATCGCCGGTGTCTACGACTACGGCGACGAGCAGGGTTCGCCCTACCTCGTCATGGAATACGTGCCCGGTGAAGCACTGTCGGCGATCATCGAACGCAGCGCGCCCCTGTCCGAGACCGATACGCTCTCGATCGTCACCCAGGCCGCTCAGGCCCTCGGCGCCGCGCACAAGGTGGGTGTGATCCACCGTGACATCAAGCCCGGCAATATCCTCATGACGCCGGACTTCCGAGTCAAGATCACCGACTTCGGCATCGCCCGAGTCACCGACCAGGCCCCGCTGACGAAGACCGGGCAGGTCATGGGCACCGCCCAGTACCTCGCTCCCGAGCAGGCCACCGGCAAGGGATCGGGACCCGGATCCGATCTCTACGCCCTGGGCATCATCGCCTATGAGGCCCTGGCCGGTCAGCGTCCCTTCACCGGGGACTCGCAGGTGGCCATCGCCATCGCCCAGGTCAATCAGCAACACCCGCCGCTGCCGGACACGGTCTCCGAACCGCTGCGCCGCTTCGTCGACTGCCTGCTGGAGAAGAAGCCCGAACGTCGTCCCTCGGATGCCTTCAAGGTCGCCAAGGCCGCCGAGGCGCTCTCCGCCGGTGACATCGCCGGAGCCGAGGAGCTCGTGCCGCAGATGCGTCACGGTGCCGCCGCGTCCGAAGCGCTCACCCAGGTCTTCAACAATCCGGAGCCGGCAGCCACGACGAAGACCCTGCCCGTCACCTCGTCGAACGACGCCACTCAGGTGTACCCGAACGGTGCCGCAGCCGGAATCGCCGGCGCGGGTGCCGCAGGAGCGGGTGCAGCCGCCGCAAACACGGGACAGATCGACCCCAACGATCCGCAGAACCAGGATCTGGAGAAGGACAAGCAGTCGAACAAGGGCCGCATCCTCATCTGGATCCTCGCGATCATCGCCCTCATCGCCGTCGGCTCCCTGCTGTGGTTCTTCCTCGGCGGAGGCAATGCCGAACCCGAACCGGAACCGTCCACCTCGGCTCCCACCTCGGAGGCGGCGAAGACGATCGAGATCGATAAGAACGATTACATCGGACTCACGGAATCCTCGGCGACGCAGAACCTCGAGAACAAGGGACTCGAGGTCGAAACCACCGATATCAACTCGGATCGGGCAGCCGGCACCGTCGCGGACGTCGGCGAAGGCGACAACGGATACACCTTCGAAGAAGGCGACACCGTGACTCTCTACATCTCTGCCGGACCCGCCGAACAGCCCGAGGAACCGGCCTCTGACTCCGGATCCGATTCGGGGCTGGGCAATGACTCCGAGTCGAGCTCGGACTCCGGTTCCTCGTCCGATTCGCAGGACCAGGGTTCGGACTCCGGATCCGACTCGGCGAACAGCGACACCGGTTCGGACTCCTCGAGTTCGTCGAACTCCTCTTCGAATTCCTCGTCGGACTCCGGGAGCTCGAGCGAATCGGATTCCTCGAGTTCGTCGGACAGCTCAAGCAGCTCGGACTCGTCGAGTTCCGGAGATTCGGCTTCGTCCGATAGCAACGGCGGCTCGAACCCGAACAGCGGCAATGACGGGGCAGGCGACAATCCGGGCGGGCTGAGCAGCTCGGATGCCCTCGGCGACCCGATCGGAAACCCCGGCGATGAATAGACATTGAGCGATACTGACCAGCGATTACGAGAAGCGAAGAGTTTGAGATACTGAAACTCGACCCGGTTCAGGTGAGAATGAACCGTGAGACCGGGTGAGACAAGCGGAGGACATACATGAGTGAACCCAAGGTGCTGTCGGGGCGTTACGAAGTTCGTGCGCTCCTCGGCCGTGGGGGCATGGCAGAAGTGCATGAGGGCGTCGACAACCGTCTCGGACGTCGCGTGGCCATCAAACTTCTGCGTTCCGATCTCGCCCGTGATCCGTCGTTCCACACCCGGCTCAAGCGCGAGGCCCAGTCCGCTGCCGGTCTCAATCATCCCGGAATCGTCTCCGTCTACGATTCGGGAGAAGAGGAATTCGTCGAATCCGGCGGCTCGTCCGTGTCCGTGCCGTTCATCGTCATGGAATACGTCGAGGGTCAGACCCTGCGCGAAGTCCTCAACGAGCACGGCACACTCACCGTCGACGAGGCCCTCAATGTCATCGCCGGGGTGCTGGCTCCACTCGAGTACTCCCACCGCAACGGCATCGTCCACCGCGACATCAAGCCTGCGAACGTCATGCTCACCCCGAGGGCGACATCAAAGTCATGGACTTCGGGATCGCCCGAGCGCTCAAGGACAATTCGGGTCTGACGCAGACCCAGTCGGTGGTCGGCACCGCCCAGTACCTCTCCCCCGAGCAGGCTCGCGGCGAGGTCGTCGATGCCCGCTCCGACCTGTACTCGACCGCCTGCCTCCTCTATGAGCTGCTGGCCGGCCGTCCCCCATTCGTCGGCGACTCCCAGCTGGCCGTGGCCTACCAGCACGTCGGGGAGACCCCGCAGCCGCCGAGCTTCTTTAACCCGAACATCCCACCGGCCGTCGACCGGCTCCTGCTGCACGCTCTGCTCAAGGATCGCGACTCCCGCTATCAGGACGCCTACACCTTCCGTGAGGACGTACTCGCCGCCCGCGACGGCCGCCCCATGAGCTTCGAGGACGACGTCGACGCCACGCAGGCGTATCCGATGATGGCCCCGCCGATGACCGCTCCGATGGCTCATGCCAACGAGGCCGAGGCCGCTCCCGAGACCGGGCCGGTCTCGACGATCATGACCAACCAGGAGGAGCGGCCGCCGCAGAAGCGGTCGCGCGCCTGGGTCTGGATCGGCAGCATCTTCGTCCTCCTCGCCCTGGCCGCCGTGGCCCTGTGGGTGTACGAGATCAACAAACCCCCCGAGGTCATTCAGGTCCAGGTCACGGATGTGGCCGATATGGACGCCGACGAGGCAGAGGCAGCCCTCATCCAACAGGGACTGCGCGTCGACCGCGACGAGAAGTACAGCGCCGAGGTCGACGAGGGCAAGGCGATCGAGACCGATCCTCCCGGCGGTCAGCGGGTGGAGAAGGACAGCGTGGTCAAGCTGATCATCTCGTCGGGCCCCGAGTCCGTGAAGGTCCCCGATGTCTCCGGCAAGACCGAGGAGGAGGCGCGGCAGGTCATCAACGACGCGAAGCTGCAGGCCGGCACCCATATCTCGCAGAATTCCCCGGATGTGGAGAAGGGCGTCGTCATCGAGACCAAGCCCGGTACCGGTCAGGAAGTCGACGTCGATTCGAATGTCGACCTCGTCGTCTCCTCGGGCATGGTCGAGGTCCCCGATGTCACCGGTCAGACCGCCGAGGAGGCCTGCCAGACCCTCGAGGGCGATGAGTACCAGCTCACCTGCAAGACCGAAGAGGTCGAGACCGCCGACCACGCCGAAAAGAAGGTCTTCGAACAGTCCGCGACCGGCGGCAGCGAGGTCAAGCAGGGCTCGGAGGTCACCGTGAAGGTGGCCAAGAAGCCGCCGGAGCCCTCGCCTTCGATTCCCTCGGTCCCCGGCGGCATTCCGACCGTTCCCGGCGACGACAACGGCGGAGATGACGGCGGCGGAGATGACGAAGACAAAGACAAGGACAAGGATTCGATGGGCGGAGGGCTCTTCGACAACTGGTCCGAAGTCATCGGCAACTGAAGCTCTCGGTCCTCGCAGCGCACAGCGGCCGGGTCAGTCATCGACTGGCCCGGCCGCTGTCTCTCACTCCAGGGTGAGGAACAGGTCGGTGCGCATATCGGCGGGATCCGCCTCGGGGCTTGGTTCGGTGACATAGAGCTCGATGAACGGCAGTCCCGGACCATGCCCGGCCGCCATCGCGTCCTTGACCAGCTGCGCCCAGGCTTCCCCGAGCCCGTCATATCCGCCGAGGTGGCTGCGCACGGCCATGGAACCGCCGGGAAGCTCCGCCGGGATGACGATACGACCGCCGGCGATCGGCTGTGCATTCGTCAGGCCCGCCGAGGTGGAGATCCCCACCTGCAGATCCACCGTTTCGCTCGGCTGCCGGGTGTAGAGGGCGAAGGCCGGTCCTGCGGGTTCGATTCCCGCCTCGGAGAGCACGGGGAAGAGCCCGTTGAACGTGGAATCGAAGAGTTCCGGCAGGTCCGACATGGGCACTTCGCGGCCTTCGACGACCGCCGCCGGAGTGGCCGGGACCTCGATGACGGTGAGTTCGGTGAACGGTTCTTCGCGCAGATAGGTCGGTTCTGACATCGTCGCTGTCTCCTGTTCGTCGCTCGTGCACGACCACTGTGTGCGTGCACGGATCCCGGCGCGGATTCGGATCGACTGTGCACAGGGATCACTGTGGTTACGATCATAACGATCGGCCGCCTCGGCGAGAACCCTGCGATCAGGGATCGGCGGGATTTCTCAGGCGATCGCGGTCGCCAACGGCGACATACCCGCCGCGGCCTGGGCGGCACCCTCGAGGCCGCACACCTCGAGCCAATTGCCGAGCATGAGGTATCCGCATTCGGTGAGCACGGATTCGGGGTGGAACTGGACGCCGAACAGGGGCTGCTCGCGATGTTCGATGGCCATGACGATGCCGTCGTCGGTGCGGGCGGTGACCGTGAACTTCTCGAGGTCGAGGGTCTCGTCGACGATCGCCAGCGAGTGGTAGCGGGTGACCGTCAGCGGGCTCGGGCAGCCGAAGAAGATGCCTTCACCGTCGTGTGTGATGGTCGAGGTCTTGCCGTGCATGAGCACGGGCGAGTGGGTCACCTCGGCGCCGAACACCTCGCCGAGGGCCTGATGGCCCAGGCAGACGCCGAACACGGGCATGCCGGATGTCTCCGCCCAGGACAGCAGGGGCGGGCAGACCCCGGATTCGGCGGGCACGCCGGGACCCGGGGACAGGAGAACGCCGTCATAGCTGCCGACCTTCCCCGCGATCTCTGTCGCCGGGATGTCGTCGTTGCGGACGACATCGACGTCTGCGCCGAGCTCACGCAGATAGGACACGAGCGTATAGACGAAGCTGTCGTAGTTGTCGATGACGAGGATTGAGGTCATTGTTGTCCGGTCTCCGTCACGGTGGCGTTGTTGAAGGGCATGTACGGGGCGATCACGGGGAAGACGTACTGCATGAGCAGAAACACGACCGCCGCGATGAGGATGAGGGCGAAGATGAGTTTGACGACCCAGTTGCCCGGGAGGATCCGCCAGATGAATGCGTACATATCAGGCACCGCCGTTCTTGCTGACCTTGTCGTAGGCCTTCGAGTCCTTGATATTGTCCGGTGCTCCGTCGGTGGCCGGCGTCCAGTCCGTGAGTTCGGCATAGGCGACGTAGCGTTCCCTGGCGGAGAACATCGGGTTGCATGCCGTCATCGTCAGGATCCGGTCCTTGCCCTTGAACTCGGGTGCGTCCGGCACGGGTGAGAGCACTTCGACGGCATCGGGGAGGATGATGTCGAAGTTGCGGAAGGTGTAGGTGTAGAAGCCGTCCTTCGTCTGGACGATGATCTCGTCGCCAGGGCGCAGGTTCGCGATCTGGTTGAGCGGCTTGCCGTAGGTCACGCGGTGGCCGGCGATGGAGAAGTTGCCGACCTCGCCGGGCATCGCCGAGTTCGGATAGCGGCCCACGCCCATCCGGTTGAGCACGGGTTCGAGGTCGACGCCCTCGGCGACGGTGCGGTAGTAGTCGTCGCCGAAGCGCGGGATGTAGAAGATGCCGAAGGCCTCGTTCTTGCCCGCGGGTTCGGCGACCACGGGTTCGTCCGGATCGTCGGGCAGTTCGTTCGGGTCCTGGTTCGCCCAGTCCTGAGTGAGTTCGTCGGCGAGCACTTCGTTGTCGCGGTTGGCCTGGATGTCCGTCCACCACAGCTGCCAGACGACGAAGAGGATGAGGACGAGGCCGGCCGTGATGCACAGTTCGCCGAAAGTGCGCACGGTCCCGCGGATCGGGCCGAGCGGTTCCTTCTCCACAGGCTGACGTCCGCGCTGGCGTCGGGTCTGGCGACGGCTCTGAGGCTGATCCTCGCCGAGGTGGCCGTGCGTGGCTTGTCCGTGTGCAGTCTGTCCGCCCTGCTGGGGTGCGCCCGCGTATGCGTTGCCGGCCGCGTATCCGGTGCCGGCCGCGGCTGGGGCCTGCTGTGCCGTTGCCGGAGCGTTCTGTGGAACCGCGGGCATGGCTTGAGTGGCCTGGCCACGCTGCTGGCCAGCTGCGGACTGTGGGGGTTGGTGGGGTTGTTGAGGCTGCTGGGGCTGCTGATAGACGGGCGGGGCGTCGGAGTAGACCGCAGTCGGTTCTCCCTGGGCCGCGGCGGCTTCGGCTTCCCTGCGCCGCATCTCGCGTCGGCTGGGCAACGGCTGATCGCCGGAACCGCCGGCAGCGTGACCGTGGCGCTGGTCGCCGGAGTCAGATGGAGCCTGCCGTCTCTGAGCAGGACGGATAGTGGGTCGCGAGGGCGGATTCACGCCCGGTTCGTTACCCGAGGAGGAACTATTCACCACTTCTGCTCCGTGACTGTCACTGCATTGTCTGGGGGCCGTCGAAGAAGACAGGCGGGGACACCCTTATGCACTTTATCCTATGAGAATCAACGTTCGGAGCGCGCTCGGGGCGCTTTCAGGGTAGTCGGAGTTTTTCACTGTGACCCCCGCCCCGAGTAGACTGGTCTGCGATCGTCCCCAACCATTCATTCGGCGACCCCACGACGGTCGACCGACAAAGGAGTACTTGTGGCCAAGTCCAAAGGACGCCCCCAGCGCACTTCTCGCACTTCGTCGGCGGCCAAGGCGAAGCAGGCCGAATCCGCTGAAGCTGTCGAGACGGCCGAGGTCGAGGAACTCGAGACCGAATCGCTCGACACCGATGTCGCCGAGGCTGCCGACACCGACGTCGCCGACGTTACGGACGACGATTCGGATGCGACCGAGGCTGCTGCAGACGATCTGAAGGGCGATTCCGCGGACGAGGACGCCGGCGACGAGGCCTCCGACAAGACGTCCGAGAAAGACTCACAGGCCACGGCTGCCGCGAAGAAGTCCAAGGACGCGAAGTCGTCGAAGTCGACCAAGAAGTCCGACTCGACCAAGGACGCGAAGTCGTCGAAGTCCTCGAAGGCTTCCGATTCCAAGGCATCGTCTTCCAAGACATCCGGCTCGAAGGGCACGGCCGCCAAGCGCACCTCCCGTTCGGGCAATCCTGCTAAGCGGCCGCAGGGACGCAAGACCGCGAGCTACACCTCGACCTCGGGGCAACAGACGATCAAGCCGAACCCGAGCTGGTTCCTGCCGGTCCTCATCGGACTGCTGCTCGTCGGCCTCATCTGGCTCGTCACCTTCTACATCACTCAGGGTGCTTTCCCCGTCGAAGCGTGGGGCAACTGGAACATCCTCATCGGCTTCGCCTTCTTCGTGGCGGGTCTGATCATGTCCACACGCTGGCGGTAGCCGGTCCCGGCCGCAATCGCTTCGATTGTCTGGTCGATCCGCGGTGATTCTCACGCTCAGAACACCGCGGATCGACCAGACATTCTGCATTCACCAGGACTTTCGCGCACCCCGCCAGCCGCTGCCCCGTATCAACAATCCACAAGCGCCGAGTTATACCCAAGCCGGGTGCGTCACTTGTGGAAAACTTATTATGGCTCTCTGACCAGGCTAAACACACACGTGTAAGTTATCCACGTTGTGGATAGAGCTTGTGGACAGAGAATTTTCCACCGAAGAGTGCACACAGATCGGCTTTTGTCTGGTAAAAGCCTGACAGCGCCGAGGATGCACCCCGCAACGGCCGATCCGTCAGAGTCCGAGGCCGGAGCCGGGTTCAGAGTCCGAGGCCGGCCATCTTCCACGCCCCGCAGACCGCAATCAGCACCACCAGACCGACCGAGGTCACCGTGAACACCAGCGTCCGCGATCGCTGCGGACCCAGCAGCCCAGCACAGCCGAGCACGAAGCCGGTGATCAGACCGCCGAGGTGGGACTCCCAGGACACCCCCGCGACGAGGAATCCGTAGCCGAAGTTGAGCGCGACGAATACGAGAACCCCGGTGATGTTCCGGTCGAGGCGGCGTGTCGGGGCCAAGAGGACGCCGACGATCGCGAACACCGCACCCGAAGCGCCGATGTGGTTCGTCACCCAGTCAACGTCGAAGGGGTCTGCCAGCAGGAGCACCATGGCCGAACCACCGGCGGTGCCGACGACGTATACGGCCAGGAACTTCCAGTGCCCCAGGGCTCTCTCGACGAAGGATCCGAAGAAGAACAGCCCGATCATGTTCGCCAGCAGGTGGAACGGTGACGGCTCCTCATGGACGAGGGCGACCGAGAGCACCCGCCACGGCTGTTCGAGGGTGAGTGCGGGAACGAAGCTCAGCCTCCGCAGCAGGTCGAGGCCGGGAATGAGCTCCGCGAGGAAGGCCACGATGGTGACGATGAGGAGCGTGCGGGTGATCAGCGGCGGGGATGCAGAGAGGGCCCGGCCGGTTTCCCGTGCCGAGCCCTCCTCAGGTGTGTCCATCACACCATGGTACTCAGTGTCCTCTGCGGACGGTGACTCACTTCGCAGTGATGTCGACCTTCTCCATGACGACCGGCTCGACCGGCTTGTCCATCGCAGCGGTGCGCACACCCTCGATCTCATCGACGACCCGCTGCGAGGCTTCATCGGCAACCTCGCCGAAGATGGTGTGCTTGCCGTTGAGCCACGGGGTCTCGGCGGTGGTGATGAAGAACTGCGAGCCGTTGGTGCCGCGTCCCATCTGCTTGCCGGCATTGGCCATGGCCAGCAGGTATTTGCGGTCGAACTGCAGTTCGGGGTGGATCTCATCGTCGAAGGTGTAGCCGGGTCCGCCGGTGCCGGTGCCCAGCGGGCAGCCGCCCTGGATCATGAAGTTCGAGATGATGCGGTGGAAGCCGAGTCCGTCGAAGAAGGGACGCTTGGTCGGCTCGCCGGTCGAGGGATCGGTGAACTCACGCTCGCCCTGGGCCAGTTCGACGAAGTTGGCCACGGTCTTCGGAGCATGGTTGCCGAAGAGGTTGATGGTGATGTCACCGTGGTTGGTGTGCAGGACTGCGGTATGCGTAGAAGCTGTAGTCATGACTTCATTCTTCCACGCCGAGGCGGCGAATGCAGTTTCGCACCAGGTCCATTGCCCAACCTGTCAGGCGATCCGCAGACAATTCGATGACATCCGCTGTCCACAGGTTTGCCCCTAGGCCGTAGACTAGTCAATGATCAACTTGACCTCCGACATCTAAGGATTGGGAACAGTTTATGTCGAATAAGCCCACTCGAGATCAGCTCACCTCGAAGCTCGATTCCGCGAAGCAGACGTCACTCCGAGTCCTGGCAGATGCCAGCGAGAACGCAGCCCCGAAGCTGCGTGAGGCCGCAGACAAGGCGCGCCCGCAGGTCGAGGCACTGGCCGGAAAGGCCGAAGAGTTTGCTGAGAAGGCTCGTCCGCAGGTCGAAGCCCTGGCCGACAAGGCCAATGGTCAGGTCCACTCCTGGGCCGACAAGCTCGAGTCCTACCGCCCCGAAGCGACCGAACGCGCAGGCAAGTTCGCATCGAACGCCGCATCGTCGCTGTCCGCGGTCGAGACCCCGAAGCTCATCGATGACCTCGCTGTCCGCCTCACCGGTGATAAGAAGGCCATGAAGAAGGCCCGCAAGGCCCTCGCCAATGCCGGCAAGCGCATCGAGAAGGACACCGCTCGCAAGTCCGGTGGCGGAAAGGCCGCACTCGTGTGGACCCTCGTCATCGGATCGGCCGCCGGAATCGGCTACTACGTGTGGAAGAAGGCCCAGCCGGTCGAGGATCCCTGGTCGACCCCGCTGCCGAACAACCGTCCCGCCGACGCCCGTCCGGTCGGTTCGACCCCGGCTTCGCGCCAGGCCGCACCCACCGAGGTCTCGCAGACCGCTGTGCCGTCGACCAAGGCCGATGCCGCCGACGAGGTCCCCGCTCCGAAGCCGGCCGTCAAGCCCGCCGAGAGCAACGACGCCAAGCACTGAGTCACTGCACTCCGTCACCGAGGCGGCCCACCTCATGGTGGGCCGCCTCGGTGCTTCTGTACGTATTGTTCCCTTCTTACTACCTGACGGCGGCCCAGCAACCTCGCGCCAG